>NZ_JAFLWG010000078.1:0-14900 GCF_017316315.1 Enterococcus sp. DIV1298c
TTGTCCTATGTGCTGCCTGATCGCATTTGCAAACTGATCTCTCGCTGCCTTCACTCGTCCCGTTGATTCTGGTACTGGTCGTTCATTGGGAAGCTCATTCACATGTTCAAACTGGTCTCTCGCTGCCTTCACTCGTCCCGTTGATTCTGGTACTGGTCGTTCATTAGAATGCACATTCGTTTTTTCAAACTGGTCTCTCACTGACTTCACTCGACCCGTTGATTCTGGTGCAAGACGGTTATCACTTTTTACACTAGGATTTTCAAATCGAGCGCGACGCTTTTGGAATTCTTCATTCGTCAAGCCGGTTTGATTCAATTTTGTTTTATTTGCAAGCGATGGTTCATTACTTGTACTAGTCATGTTTTCGAATCGAGCATGACGTTTTTGAAATTCTTCATCCGCCCTACCAGTTTGACTCAATCCTGCATTGTCTACCCTTAATCCAATATTATCTATCGTACTAGCTTTGCTTTCTTGGACTAGCTCACTACTTCGTTGTTGCCTAGGTGGATTTTGATAAGCTGCTGTCTGGTAACTATCCGGTTCTCTTCGGTTTGTTCTTTCTGTGACTGGTGGTTCATTACTTGGTCCAGGCATATTTTCAAATTGGTCTCGTCGTCTTTGAAATTCTTCGTTCGCCCTACCAGTTTCACTCAATCCTGCATTGTCTGCCCTTAATCCAATATTATCTATCGTACTAGCTTTGCTTTCTTGGACTAGCTCACTACTTCGTTGCTGCCTAGGTGGATTTTGATAAGCAGCTGTCTGGTAATTATCCGGTTCTCTTCGGTTTGTTCTTTCTGTGACTGGTGGTTCGTTACTTGGTCCAGGCATATTTTCAAATTGGTCTCGTCGCCTTTGAAATTCTTCTTTCGTCATGCCGTCTTGATGGGACTCTGCTTTATTTGTGGTTGATAAATCATTTGTATAAACTGTGCTTTCATTTCCTCTACGTACAAATTCGCTAGTGCTTTTTAATGGAGGAGCTTTTTGGTAGGACGATGCCCCTTCATTTCTTTGTCTCTGTCGATCTATCGATTGATTTTTCCTGTTTTGAACGGTCGCCGAATGATTTGATTGCGAGGCTCTCCATCTAGGCGACTTTCGAGTTTCTCTTTCTAATGGTGAATGATTCAGACCTTCATAGTATTGTCGCAATCGATTGACTGTTCCTGATGGTACTTCAGCTGAATACGGTTCTTTATTATAAGAAGGTTCTTTTTCAAATTGTGCTTTTAAATCACTCACTTTAAGACTTTTATGCGACTCTACTTTTGTCGATTGATTCGTAGTTTGTACATAATTTTCGTGCATAGTGACATTCTCTTCGATTTGCTGATTTGAAAAACCCTCCTGCTTCACATTGCCTCTCTTATTTTGCATTGTTTGTTCTGCAAATCTTTTTTCCTGTTCCCCCACTAACTTAGGTCTTGCTAATTCATCGGATGCTTGTAAAGGTGTGTTTGACGTAAAAGTAGGTTGCGCATCATTTGTCCTTGTTTCTTGCTCACGTCTATTTTCTTTTAAAACGATCATCCTCGATTTATAAATTGAAAACCTCAATGCATCATAAGCCGATGGATCGATGTCTTGGAGCATCGTTTCAAATGATTTTTTTAAATCATCTGATTTATCTTTAGCCACTTCTTTTCTCGAAGAAATCAAATCTAGTACAAAGTGAAATTCTTCTCTTAATGTCTCTGGATTGTTGTTTGATACTGTCTGTGAACGAAAATCATTGAATATTTTTTCTTCATGAGGTTTTACTGATTTTATTGAAATATCTTTGTTTATATATTCTTTAAGATATTCTTCATATTTTTTATAAAACATCGGTCTCCTCCATTCAATGAAGAATTTTTTAAGAGTCGATTAGCCATTTAAGCGATTTTCAAGTAAATGATCTAAAGATGAATTATTTTCTCTAAAAACTCCTGTTTGAGTTAACCGCACGGCTTGCTGAGGTTTTTCATAATCATTTACCCATAGAAACATTCCTGGAAGAGAATACATGCGATAGCCAAATGGAGTTTCTTCTAATGTGATCTCAAATTTATTGACTGCTGAATGCTCATCTATGACAGATAATTCCAACACACATAAAGTCTCAGAAACATCTTCAGAAATGATTCGATAGGAAAAAATTTTAGTTATTTCTTTTCCATCTTCCATTTTTCTTTGGACATATGTGTCTTCTGTGAAATCGATCAACACATGACTATTCATCGTTGTATTGGACCAGCTACCTTGAATTAACACATCCGACCATTTTTGACTGATCATTTCATGTGTTTCTTCTCCTCCAGAATCAGCCATCTCTTTCGCTTTTTCTCTCAAGTCAACATTAGGATAGAAATAGGTCGTATTTCCGTCATTATCTTCGTAAAAGAAAATCGTTTCGCCAAATCTTGTCATCAGCTCAAAAGAGACTTCCTCTTTCTCTTTGTCCGTTAGAACAAGTTTTGTATCTACTAAGCGATACTGACCTGTTGTGAGCCAACTGGTACTTTGATAAGTTCCGTCACTTTTTAATTCCAGAACCATGCCATCCGCTCGATCAGAATACCAAATTCCTCGATAAACTAAAGCTTCGTTTTTTTCTACTAAATTCAGTTCTTCTTCTCTTTGTTCACTTAAAGATAAACGCTCACTACTCGCAGTAGTTTCTGAATTTCCATTTATCCCACGGTGAAAAAATATCGAGTAGAAAATAAAACTGAACATTGTGATGAAAATGACACTAGCTATTATCACGATTCTTTTTCCTTCTTTTGACTCAACTATATTTTTTAATCGTTTCATTGTTTCATTGTTCGCCCTTTTCTTTTTTATTGGAGAATACCATAACCCGAAATGCTTGGATCATTGAGGAAATAGGTTCTTCTGGCTACTTTATTGGAAGTATTCCCCTCGACGGTTTGTATGATATTTCCGTCTGTAAATTCCACGATTCCTACATGATCTTTCCCTGTACCACCTCCATTCCAGTCAAAGAAAATCAAATCACCTGGTTGCGGATGGTAACTCTCTGAAGTTTTCCTATAGTTTCCTTTTTCCGTTAACCAGTTGATCATCTCTAAACAATTTGCTGATTTTATTATTTTTTCTTGGTTTAGGTAACCGACTTGATCTGCTACCCAGCTCACAAAAATCGCACACCATTCAACCCGTCCTTCAAAACCGTACCATCTCCAATATTTCTCTCCATGAAAAGTACCAATCTCGTTGATCGCTGTCTCAAGAAATCTTGAATTTTCAAGCCAGAGATAATTAGTAACAATAGGTACATAGAACATATTTCCATAGGCATATCGCCAGGAAAATCCATGAGCAATCGCTACTGGATGTGTGTAACGCACAGTCTGTCTGTTACTTTTCTCTCTAGCATATAACTCTGCATGAAGTAGATTATATTGTTTATTCGTATTAGCTAACCAATCTAAAAAGCCTTCTCCATAGTTATACGCTTGAAGAGCCGCACGATCATCCAAATGCAATGTTCTGGCTTTGTTCAATAATTGAGCAAAATAATGAGTTCCTCGATCAATAGAAGTTACTGGATCATCGATCGTATTTGGTGGCATACCTTGCGATTCACTGGCTTGCATAATATCTGGAAATCTTTCTGCATCACCACCAGACTCTACTCGGATGATTGCCAAGATCATATTGACATATTCTGGAATACCGTATTTTTCACAGGCTTCTCGAACAAGATGTTCCCATTGTAAAATCATTTGTCCTGGGTTTTTAAGACTTCCTGAAATTGATCTTGACGAATTATTTGTAAATCCATCTATCTCAGACGGATATTGAAATATCAAATCAAAAATATAAGCAGACGGATAAATATTGCGATTTGGCCGAAGGGTTCGACGTTCAATGACTTCAACCCTCAAATTCCCAGTCGTTTCTCCTATCAGTGTATCGGCATCGACCCAATCTCTATTTCTCACTTTGATATTTTTTAATGGAGATAAAACAACTCTTTTATTTAAGGAAGTATTGATAGTGACAGAATTATTCCCAACTGCATGAACTCTTCCTGAGCCAGAATTGTCAAGTCCATAAACTGGTGTACCAGCTTCAGCTAGTAATTCAATATAATTGTGTTTATTTCTTTCATTTAATCCACGATAGCCATATTTTTCAACAACGATTGCATCTTGACTCATACCAAAAGGACTTTGTAAAAACACTTTATTTTCAAACCGATCTAATTCCTGTATCGGTCCAAACTTATCTAGTTCTTCTTCTGAGAGAGTATCTGAGTTTTCATCAATAAACTGACTGATTGTCTTGATTTCAATATTGATCAATGCCACTTTGATTGTTCGATGAGTTGGCCGATCTTCTTCAATCGGCGGATCAACTGGCTGTTCCTCACTTGGGTCTCTATTTGTTTGCGGCTCATCTATTAAGACTTCCTCTTCATTCTCTGATTCTTCGATTTCTTCTTCTGGATTGTTTGTTTCTTCCAGTGTTCCATCATCTACTTCTGATTCCTCTGATTCTACCTCGTTCCCACTTTCTCCTTCTGGTACTTCTTCGATTCCGTCATCTTCTTCCGATTCTTCTGGCTCTTCCTCGGTTCCGCCATTTTCTTCTGATTCATCTGGCTCTTCCTCGGTTCCATCATCTTCTTCTGATTCATCTGGCTCTTCCTCGGTTCCATCGCCTTCTTCTGGTTCTTCCGCCTCTTCCTCGGTTCCATCGCCTTCTTCTGGTTCTTCTGGCTCTTCCTCGGTTCCATCGCCTTCTTCTGGTTCTTCAGGATAAATGATCGGAACTTCTCTTGTTTCGATTTCTGTCGTGTAACTAAAGGTATATCTATGGATGCCTTCTAATTCTCCACGAACTCTTGTTGCACCAAAAAGATTACTGTCTGCTGAAATTCGTTGATCGATATCATAGTTTTCATATTTTGCATTCAAATAGTAAAGATACGTATCTGCATCAGAACTATACAAAAAATTATTATCTGGTCTTGCTACACCATTTACAACGAAATAAACCTCTTCAATTTCAGAATCTTCAGAAAAATCTTCAAAAACTTGTTGAACTTCTTTATTCTTCCTAGCATCTAAAAACGTGACGTGCTCGTATGCCTCTGCCAGAGCCATATCTTCTGTTTTTATCGTAAATATACTGGCAATAAAATTAAAGATAGCGACGATTACAACTACCACTACGATGACAACCGCCAAAATCATCATTACTTTGACGGATAGCAACATCAGAATCAACTTTAGAATAATAAACAAGACTAAAAGAACACCAAGTATATTTAATTCACCATCTTTATTTCTGCCAACTGTATCGATTGCTGTTTGTGCTAGATTTTTTTTAAAATTAGGTTTGAACTTTTTTTTCGATGGAATCTTTGTCTTCTTTTTTAATCGCTTGATTTTTTTAGAGTTACTCAACACCTGATGTTTATGCTCAAGTTTGTCTTTGATACCAAATAGTTTTTCTTCAAGCTTCTTTGCTCTGGTTTGTTTATTTGCTGTAAGTGTATTTTTTATTCCAGCTAGATTGAGGCCATTGTTATCTAGTTTTTCTTGTTTCTTATGGTAGAATTTTTTTGATTCTAGTTTTTGTTTATTGATTGTTTCCGAAGAGAGCTTATTTCGTCGACTCGTTCCACTATTATTAGGGAAAATTTGCCTTTTTTTTATTCCAAGAAGCGCATGATCGATTTCTTTAGGAGATCTATGTTTATTCTTTATGAAATATGCTTTTTCTCTAGTTGTACTATGTTTTTCGTTTCGATTTACTTTGTTTAGCTGATTTTTTCTTGTGATAAGCTGGCGCTTTTTAAAGTGACTAATTTTCTTTGAATATTTGTTTGTTGCGCCCTTACCTAATGGTGCTTTTCTTACCTGGCTATTCACCATGTGTTGTTTGAAGTCAGTGATATTTCTATTTTTCAGCTGTAAGTTATTACTTTTTTTTCTAGCTAAATTTTGTTGATGTTTTTTTAGACGGATTCGTTTTTTTAGTGCTTTCTTTTCTTGTTCTTTCGTGCTGACATGTTTCAATTTAATCGATAACAACTCTTGCTGCTTGTTGTTTTCTTGTTTATTCCCCTCATATGTCTCATTCATAATCTTGCTTTGTCTTTACCTCTTCACCAGGTTTAGTCGTCATGATTTGATAGAGATTCGTCTCTTTCGGAAGTCTGTCTTCAAATGGGATGATCGTGTCGCCAAACACCATCAATCCAGTCCCTTCACTCCCATTTAATACATACTTTTCCTGTTCTTCCGATATATCGAATAAACGAGTCAACTCTGAACGGTCCGATTTTGCTTGATTGAACATAACAACAAAGTCACTATTAGAAAGCATTCTTCTGGCTAGATCAGATAGTAATAATGTCTCGACATTTTGCGTGATTCCTGTTGGTATAGCCCCCCATTTTCTTGCTCTACTCCACAATTCAAAGAAATAATTTTCGGAATATTCATTTGTAAACAGTAGCTGTAATTCATCGATATATAACCATGTACGGATCCCTGATTCTCGATTTAGCGTGATACGATTCCAAATTTGATCTAAGACAACTAACATTCCAAACGGTTTTAGCTGTTTTCCTAGATCTTTGATATCAAAAATAATCAAACGTTTATTCAAATCAACATTCGTCTGTTTCGAAAATAGTGCTAGACTACCTTCTGTATAAAGCTCCAATTCAATCGCCAATTGCTTTGCATCTTCTTCGGGCTGTTCATTTAGCGCCATATAAAATTCTTTCAATGTGGGTACTTGTTTAGGTTCGTGGTAAATGTTACGGCATACTCGGTCGATAATCGTCTTTTGTTGCGAAGACAGCCCTAAGATACCGCCTGTGATCAACTCGCATAGTGAAATCAAAAATTGGGTTTTTAGAGCAATCGGGTTTGAGTCATCGCCATAGTTACTATTGATATCCATGGGATTGATACAGGTGGTTGAATTCCCCGCCAATCGGACCATCTGACCATCAAATTCATTGCAAATATGAAGGTATTCTGACTCTGGATCAATGACGATCACCTCATCTTTGGGGTTTCTTAGCAAAACATTGACAATCTCTCGTTTTACAGAAAAACTCTTACCAGATCCTGGTGTTCCTAAGACAAATCCATTTGGAGCCATTAGTTTCTTGCGGTCAAGAATCGTCAGATTTTTTGTCACAGAATTGATTCCATAATAATTTCCATTCTCATGGAGCATTTCAGAAACCGAAAATGGCATCAATGCGGAAACTGCCGATGTTGCTAATAAACGATTTAATGGAATATGGTTTTTCCCTATTGGTAAAGCCGTGTTTAAGGCTAATTTCTGCAAATAAGCTATTTCAATGATCGTACAGCCAAATCTCCGACCTACTGACTTGATTTTACTTGCGATTTTTTTTAACTTTCCTTGGTCCTCTGCATAAAAATTGATCAAGACGGTTACTTCAAATAGTTTTTGACTTTTGCTTTGTAACGAATCCAATAGCTCTTTTGCTTCGTCAAGTGAATAGGATAGATCGTATGGAAGCATCTCGTAATCATAACCACTATTCAACGCTTTTCGTTGCTCATCCACTTTTTGCTGATCCATATAGGCCATTTTAGTCTTTACTAGATCGAAGCTATTTGCGATCGGTATTGGTCGACAACTGACAGTCAACGTGATTTCTTCATCAATCTCCATTAGACCTGTTAAACATTCATCTGAAAGTTCAGCAGGATATCCGCTCAAATAGAGTGTTTGATTCAACTTGTTTTCGATCTTGATCAACTGTTTATCCGCTTTAAAGTCGATTCGCTTTGGAAGTAATTCGTTATTTTCATTTTTAATAACTTGACCAATCAACTCTTTGCGTTCCTCACCATTCAAAATATGGATCGTAGAACCGATCTTTCTAGCGAATAATTCTACTTGATCGGCAATCAAAAATAGTTCTCTTTCCGCGAATGCTTGATTCTCATGTTTCTGTGTGAATGTTAAAAAAATCCTTTTCGCA
Organism: Enterococcus sp. DIV1298c; assembly: GCF_017316315.1. Lineage (NCBI taxonomy): Bacteria > Bacillati > Bacillota > Bacilli > Lactobacillales > Enterococcaceae > Enterococcus > Enterococcus sp. DIV1298c. The sequence continues at coordinate 8,003 of NZ_JAFLWG010000078.1, forward strand.
AAAGCATTCTTTTTTTCATTGATTTTCGTCTTTAAATAATCATTCATTTCCTGGCGGTATTTATCATCATATCGCTCATTTTTTTCTTTAAAAAGGACATGATCCAATTCTTCAACTGTTTTCTTCTTTTTTACTAACGTAACCTTATAATCAATGGAAGCGTCTAAAGAATTTAGAAATTCACAATATTTAATGAATATCTGCATGCGTTGTTCTTCTGAACAAAGTTGATAACTGATATCTTCGATGTTGATCGTTAGCGAGTATTCATTTTCGTCAATTAGACAAATGCCATTGTCATAGATTTTTTCAAAAAGCAAAAAAGATTTCTTTTCCTCTTGCCTGTTTTTTTTATTCTTTTTCTGTCTGAAGTTGACCTTCATCAAGTTGGGACGTATCAGATTCTTCATACACAACTACTCCTTGATCAAGATGGTAAATAAAAAAATATTTTAAATAACGTTCAAAAGGAAGTCCCTCTTTTTTTAGCCAACCGAATGCGACGATTGGCATTGAAACAAGAATCATCAGCCAACTGATCACATCCATGGAATAACCAAAAAAGCGAACAAACACAATACTGATCACAATGTTAGTCAACATCGCGATAGATAAAAAACCTAATTGTCGCACACTCATGCCTGCAACGATTCGTTCTTTATATTCCCGTACATCTTTATGGACTTTCACTTCAATTGCCATAGCTTCCTCCTTTCTATGAGGCGGATACAATCATTTTTGCCCACCCTTTTGTTTTATTTATCGCAAACAACAAAGCGATCATATAGATCGTTAAACCAAAAATAAGCGACCACATCCCTCTTCTATGGGATTCGAGGAAATTTACAAAAATCAAGGGATAGATGGTCAATACTAATGCAATCATTACAGCATGTAATGAGGATGCGGCAAAATTTTTGAAGAACCCCTTAGCCATAGAAGAAAATTCTTGACTAGGTAGAGCTGCCATTGAAATAGGAGCAATCGCACTAAAGATATATAATTCAAAAAATCTTAGATAGACGATGACATTGATGAAAACTCCTACAACTAAAGAAACTAAAAATAGAACAACAAAAATCATCAATACGACCATTACTTCCCACCATGAAAGACTACTTACGACCGAATCGACTACATTGTAATAAGAATCTAAAAGATCGTTTTGGCTGTAGGCCATTATTTGCCCAGCTAACATTGATCCTAATGCAACAATGGCATCAAGAATAACTTGGATTCTTAAAATGACGATATAGCAAATAATAAATTTTACGAATGCTTTCATGATCATTTCAAATCCTAAAGTAGGTGCACCACCTGCATTTTCTACTTTTAAAGAAATTTTTTGAAATTCAAATAAGATAAATATTGCCAAAATGGAAAATGCGACTGGAGCAATAATCGTTTGTTGGATTTCTACTGCTACTTTATAGGCAGAGGCCATGTAATCTTGTAATCCACGACTTAAGGTCTCTGCAATATTGTCTCCATTTAAATACTCCATCATTCGAGTGAAAAGCATCATTATTGCTGCGCGCACGGATGAACCTTCTTTCTAAATATATTTTGATCTGTATCTTTTTGCCTATCTCAAAAGTGAAGCAACATCAAATGCGGTCACAAACCACACTGCAGCTACTAAGATCAATGCGCCACCAACGACTTGCCAAATCCCTTGTTGTAGTTGCGGGCCATTTTTATCTTTTAATGCTCCGGCTAGAATAACTGTTCCCCAAATAATCCATAATCCTCCGCCAACCATTGTAAATCTTGAAATCAGATTAAATACATCTTGTAGTAATTGTTGATTGTTGTTCATTTCAATCCATTCTCCTCTTCATTTTTCGGTGATTGATTTCGTTCATACCAATTCTTTGGAGTCACATCTCCAAGTTTTTTATAATTTTTATGTTTAGTTATATCGTATTTTTCTGATATAAATGGAACTATTCCACGAATCTTTAAAATCGCTTGTGTTCCACTTAGATTCGCCACTTCATCTACATCCAATAAATTCCGACCCATTTTTTGATAGTTCTCGCTGAAATTTCCATTACTACCTTTGGTGATACTGATATTCTTATGTTGGATCGTTTTCTTTCCTAGTAATTTGGAGATATACTCATGTGTGCTTAACTCCATTCCACCTAAATATAGAAACACGTCACTGGTCCCGATAATTGTCTCCCAAGTGTCTTTATATAAATTTTTGAGCTGACTGATATTTTGTAAGATTACATTTACCGATATCTCTCGACTTCGAATCACTGAAATCACTTTTTCAAAGTCTGGTATTTGGCCAATATTAGCAAATTCATCCAAAACACATCGTACGTGATGCGGAAGCCGGCCTTTATATACATTATCTGCTTTATAAACTAAACTATCGAATAATTGTTGATATAGCATGCTTGCTAAGAAATTGAAACTCGTATCTGTATCTGATAATAGAATATAGATAATTGTTTTCTTGTCACCAACAGTGTCTAGTGCTAATGTATCTTTACTTACGATTTTTTTGATATTCGGAATATCAAATGGCGATAATCTGACGCCTAAGCTGACTAAGATACTTTTTGCGGTGCGATCCCCTGCTAACTTAAAAATCTTGTATTGTGCGACTGCAAAGTTGGCAGGATCTTTTTCTTCAAGTTCATTGAAAATCACATCCAGAGGTGAGACGTAATCGGGAACATCTTCTGGACAGTTTGCTAAACGAACCATTTCAACGACATTCGTCAATGTTTGGTCCTCCTCGTCGACTTCTTGCAAAAGGTAACTAAACGTAGCCATTAATAAGGCTGTCTCAGCTTTCTCCCAAAAATCATCGCCACCCTTTTTTTCTGGATCTGAAGTGTTTTTGATCAAATTGTTGACGACCTTTAAAATATCATCTTCGGAACGGATATAAGTAAACGGGTTATAAAAGTCCGTATTTTCCCGTGTGATTAAGTCAAAAACCTTGATTTCATATCCGGCCTCTTTAAACATCGTTGCTGTTTCGCTTAGCAAGAGTCCTTTCGAATCACTGACGACATAGGAAGAATGCAGTTGCATCAAATTAGGTTTTACATAGAATCTTGTTTTACCTGATCCAGCTCCTCCCACTACGATGACATTCTTATTCCGATTAAAGTTATTGGATTTAGTAATCTTCATGCGTCCAGACATAGATAGCGATTCACTTTTTGTGAGAATGATATTGTTGTCTTTTTTTTTATCCATCAACGGCTTAATATCTTTTTTGTTGCCCCATCTGGCACTTCCATATTCATACTCTGTATGTTTCGGCATACCAGAGTGATACAAGATACCTAGAGCAATCCCCCCTACGATCGTGCCTGTCCCGAGAATACTTGCTAAATTATAGCTAAAATGAAATTCAAAACGACTGATCTCAAGTCCAAATTGGTCGATTGTACGAACAAGGACTTGTGCGATATCTTCGGTCTGTTGTCGGAAATTTCCGTAGAGTAGGATGGTCCGGTTTGCCGTATACGCAAATACAAGAAATAAAAATAGTAAAAGTAATTTATAAACCCATGTTTTTGAACTTTTCAACTTTCCCTCCTAAGCGACATAAAGCTATCTTTTTTATTATCTAAAATCCGTGACAAGCAAATCTGAAACGACGTCCATCGTTCGGTCGATATCTGCTTTTTCTGGTAGATAAAACATCTTTGTCTTATCACCAACTTGATACGGAAATGGCAGAATATTTGTCACTAAGATATCTGCCTCAAGTGGACTTTCGATTGTTTCCAGTTGTTCCTGGTACAAGATGCTTGCTCTTGTGTGTAAATATCTTTCAATTACTTCATTTAAAGCAAAATCTGCTAAAAAACCTCTTTTCAGTGCGACAACAACCGTACTTAACACTTCACATGCCTTATTTGTATATAAAAAAAGCAATAAGTCAGAAGTAAATGATGCGTCACATCTTTCTTGTAGAAAATTCTTCTGAATATTTTTGTTTCTTTTTATCGCTGTATTCATTTCTTTATATAGACGGCGATTGATGGAGTCAATCAGCATTGCCGATTCTTCATCGTTATATGAAAAATCTATTTCAAGATCTTGTTTGATTTTTTCTTGAAATAAAAAGCAGTTGACGATTGAATACAGTTGCTCGTTATCGACTTGGATTCGATTACCAAGAACACTTTTCAAATCTGAAACCAAATGTTTAACTGTTTCAGAAAAACCAAAATATTCAGCAAATCCTTTATTGTGCTTTTCTATTTCTGTGTAATGACATTCATGTAAGTGGATCATACAAGCAATAAAACAACATTCTTCGAAAATGACTTCTTTAGAATAAGTCTTGAAACAATCTAATTGAATAAATTCATTGAATAATTGATTTACTAAGGGATTGTTTCTAAACCAATGTAACAGTCGTGAATGCATCCATAATTTATCTTTTCCAAATCGTATAAAAGTTAAAGCAAGTATTTTTTTGGTAAGTGATTGGGAAACATCTGAACATAAAGTTTGAACAATTTTTGCTATTTCTTCCATTTCATTTTTATAGGGACAATAATCTTCAATTTCTAGATAAGCTGATTTAATATAAAGATCGATGAATAATTTTCTGATTTTAATTTCTTTTCCTATAAATTCAACTGGAGAAAGCTTTAGATTTAAACCATATTGATAACAGAATTTTTTTAGCTTTCGCATTTTCTGTGCCACCGTCTTCTCGCAATAGTTCAATTCCCAACTCCAATCAATCACAGGCTTTAATTCGCCTTTAAGAATACTTGTCGTTACTTTTACTAAATCTTCATTCATATAATATGACTTTTTTTTCTCAAATAACTTAAAATGATTCAATACATACATGCTGACTCCCTTATAGGAAGTCAAGATTTCAATTGTGTCGGAAAATTCATCTTGAATCGTTTTTAAATCATTGGTAATCGTTCTTCTAGTTACTTTAAGACTTTTTGCAAGGTACTGAACGGTCACATTTTTTCTTCTCTCTAAAGTATTCAGAATAAATACAACACGTTTTTTGTACTCATTAGATATTAATCGTTCAAGAATCTCTTCCACTTACCTTCCCCCTTTCACATAACAACTTCACTATAAACAATATATTTTTTCATTTCGAGGTATCTTATTTCCTGACATAGCGAAAAAAAATTCCGATGAATATCAAGACTTTTAAGAGTCTTTTTATAGTTTTTATCATTCTAGAGATAACACTAAAAAAGAGACTATACAGATTGTATAGCCTCTTTAAGGCGTAATTAATAATGGTATATTGATATATTTATCTACTCAATATACGCTTCTTTAATTATCCATAAATCTTACAACATTTAATTTCAAGGAATATCCCTGAGCATGATAAAACCCAAAAAACTTTTAAAAGTTATTTAACTCTAAACAAAGTAATCGCGCTATCTGGTGCCCACGATGGATCTCCATAATTAAAGTGAGTAACTAATGTCGTATATAGTTTCCCATTATGAAAGATGATTTCATCTTTTGTGTATAGTACGGGGTTAGTTAAACTTCCCAACTCAAATTGTCGATATTCACCCGGCGGTGTGATTTCATTGGTTTTAGTTGAAATCACCAATCGATTACTTGCTTCTGAGCGAATCGAATCATTACTCACTGCTCTGATCGTATACGTATACTGAGTACCAGGATTCAATCCTGAATCTAGATACGTTGTTTTCGTAGTTTCGCCAACTAATTGACCATCTCTGTAAATTTCATATGTTTTTATACCGGCAGAATGACTAGATGGGTTCCACATCAATGAAATAGAGTCATCTGTTTCACCCATTGAATGTAAGTTTCCTGGTGTTGTTGGTACTTCCACTTCGTTATCTGCTAAAGTTGTCACATAAAGCGCATCACTCTTTTCAGAGCTTATCCCTGAAAATGAAACTGCTTCAATTTCATACTTATATTTTGTGTTTGCTGTTAATTTGTCATCTTGATAATTATTTGCAGAGGTTGTAGCTATCAGTTGTCCATCACGGTATACATTATATTTTTCAACTGTTGCTTGCGCATCCCAAGAAAGCGAGATAGAATTTTTTGTTGTATTCACCGCTCTGACATTTGTTGGTTTATTTGGAACTACTGGTATAGCACCGTTATTTTTGATATTCGCATCGATCACATTATAAAAAGCATTTGCGGTATCGCCAATATCCCAAATAGCTAAAATAACGTGATAGCCCATCCGATCTTCTGGAATATTGACCGTATGTGTCGCACTGATATTCGCAGAAGATTGTCCGCCACCATCGATTTCAGACAATAGCTCTAGATCCTGACGTGCTAACGGTTTGTTTTGATCCCAGCCATTTTTTGTCATGTAGTAATGATATTTAGCAGTGCTATGATTTGCAGTGAAATGCCAAGTAAAATTATTTGGACCGGTATTGATATCTTGCTTTGTCCATAACGTGGATGTTTGTTGATCTAACTGGAAACCCAATGCACCATTCGCAGAGGCAATTCGTCCGTCTGCAGGACCTGCTGCCGGGAAGCCTTTCAACGCTTCTAATGATTGTGGTTCATTGATGACTGCCCCATACTTCTGGAAAGCGGCTGTCCAGTTTGTGCGAGCATCTAATGCACCTTGGTATCCTCGACTAATTGGCTCTCTCACATAACCATGTGCAGAAACATCCTTTGTTGCGCCAAAAAGTATTCCGCCTAGACTTAAAACAACTACAACACTACCCAATATTCTTTTTTTCATACAATACCTTCCTTCCAATATTTTTTTGTTACACTATTTTTATAACACAATTAATTAATTACAAATAGAGCGCTAGATTTTGTTCAAATAATCACAATTTAACGAAAAAAATTATTTTTTTCTTCATATATAAGTATTTTATATTGAAATATATAACTATTATTC
>NZ_JAFLWG010000079.1:0-3728 GCF_017316315.1 Enterococcus sp. DIV1298c
TAATTCACTGGGTATTCTTCGTGGCTCAACTTATTGGTTTGTTTGTATGTATCGATGCCGACAACGTTTGATAAGAAAATACCAACATCCAGGATAAAACAGCACGATCCTGAGATGAGTAGATTTTGAGTTTGAGCACTCTTGTTTTGCTAAAACCCTTTTGTTTTACTTAGATGATCGCCACCCTTGTATCTACTTTGATAGGTTTGATTACATGATTTATTTCCACCATAGATGAATGACCTAAAATACGTTTTACTCTAGATCAATCGACGGATTTTTTCTTTTTTCTATACAGCAATACGTATGGAACTATACAAGCTAAACTATTTAACAAAAGTACAACTATCCGCTTTATTGCGATTAAATATAATGGAACATAATGTAGGCCTTCACCTATCATCTCAAATAAAAGAGTAAAACCAGATTGAGTATACATGAATGTTATCATCAAATTAAATAATACAACAACCGTATAAGCAATTAGTGAAGTGAGCTTGATCCATTTGTTGTGATTTCCTAAAAATAGTAAGCTTATCAATCCACCAACTATTGTTATAATAGTAGCAAATAGCAGTATATTATCAATAAAATGCATAATACTATCATACTTAACTAGATTTTCAATTGATAAAACTAGCAGTAAGAATATTGTTGGAATGATCGAGATGACTACAGCACTCTTCTGATAACCTAATCCACCTTTAGTCCAATTACTCACTTTTAGAATTTTTATATCTTTGACTATTCGATATAAACTAACGACTGTTCTCTCCTCATCAAGTATGTATATGTGATTCGCCAAAATCATGAATATTAGTGATAAAATATAATAGATGATCAACAATCCGATAGTAACAAACTTTAAAGGAACATTTGCTGGCCTTGAATTTACGCTCCCTTCATCTAAGTAGATAATAGCTGGAGAGTTGATTAATACGATAATCCAAAGTAGTACTGTCCCAGTACTCATATTGAAAAAGAACATAGATTTTGACTTTAAATTCTTTTGATAAGGTAATAGTAGATTTAACCATGGCAGTAAGAATACAAGCAAATACAACCCGAATGACAAGTAAACAAACCAAAAATATGCTCCACTCAATAAATAAAATTGAGCCACCTGAGCGGTTCCAAGAGCAAGAATAGCAGTTGAACCTAAAGCAACAACGATTCTCCAGCTTTTTTTTAGATCAAATTTTTTATGTATCCCCTCAAGTACATCATATATATGTATTTTTATGATAATATCGTGTAAAACCATAGTAATGATCCATTGCACTATAGCGATACATAGATAAACAATGGGGAGCAACCACACTAAAACTAAAAAAATTTCATCATCTCCTTTATTAATAGCTTTTCTCTAGCTTGTTTAGTAACATTTAGCCATCAATTGTACTCAATTTTGAATAAATGAAATAAAGTATATAAATACCTAAAAACACCAACTAGATACTCGCTCTTGATAAATAAGAACTGTTTATATGTATGATTTTAAATGAGTTTCCACTAGTTGTAAACACTATACTATTTTGTACTCCCATTGATTCGATGAATGGTTCAAACTGACTTTCACTATATATAGATGCTAGGAATGTCTAAGGTTCGATGTCGTGTAAAACGTGCCCCAGATAACTGTTTTTTTCGGCTCTTTGAAACAGCCAGCATCACTCCGAAAAGTTATCAATCAGAAATTATTTTTTCGTTTTGGCTACTAGCCACTGTAGCAAACCAGGTTCTTTTCATCAAGCAGATGGTTTTCTGCGCCCACAGAAGAATCACTGATTTTCTTCAAGTTACTCCACTTTCTCCATTAGAGAGTAATTTCCCGCTTGTTCTTTCTATCCTACAAACTTGAAATCTAGACTTTTATCCTTAGAAATACACATGGCGTACGCTTGCTTCTTGGTGGGATTTCTGACTAAACCAATAGCTTTAGATAGCTTTCTTCCTAATTACGTTAAAAAGAGAATAACAGAAGATTAAGTAAAATTGAAGCCCACTTCTTTCTCCTATAATAGAGATACAACTTTTACATGGTATTACAACATAGGTACTATCATTTGGATATAAAAAAAGAACCTCTTAATGTAAGATATACCTACACTAAAAGGTTATTGTGATACCGGCGGCCGGGGTCGAACCGGCACGATCGTGAGATCACTGGATTTTGAGTCCAGCGCGTCTGCCAATTCCGCCACGCCGGCAAATAGATGAAACTGGGGTAGCTGGATTCGAACCAACGCATGAGGGAGTCAAAGTCCCTTGCCTTACCGCTTGGCTATACCCCAATGAAAAAGGGCGAATGATGGGAATCGAACCCACGAGTGTCGGAGCCACAATCCGATGCGTTAACCACTTCGCCACATCCGCCATGATAAAATAATCTGTTATTTAATTTGCGAATAAAAAACTAAGATGTGGTCATCTTAGTTAATACCGGCGGCCGGGGTCGAACCGGCACGCCCTCAACGGGCACTGGATTTTGAGTCCAGCGCGTCTGCCAATTCCGCCACGCCGGCAATGTAATTAGTACTAAGGCGGTAACCGGATTTGAACCGGTGATGAAGGTTTTGCAGACCTCTGCCTTACCACTTGGCTATACCGCCATTATACTATTTTTAGCTATAAATTAATATTTATAGGACTGGGGTAGCTGGATTCGAACCAACGCATGAGGGAGTCAAAGTCCCTTGCCTTACCGCTTGGCTATACCCCAATGAAAAAAGGCGAATGATGGGAATCGAACCCACGAATGTCGGAGCCACAATCCGATGCGTTAACCACTTCGCCACATCCGCCATGGCAGGGGCAGCAGGAATTGAACCCACACTAACGGTTTTGGAGACCGCTGTTCTACCTTTAAACTATGCCCCTATAAAATGGAGGAGAGTGGATTCGAACCACTGAACCCTAAGGAACGGATTTACAGTCCGTCGCGTTTAGCCACTTCGCTACTCCTCCATGGTGGCGCGGGACAGAATCGAACTGCCGACACACGGAGCTTCAATCCGTTGCTCTACCAACTGAGCTACCGCGCCATAAAGAATAAATTAATAAATTGTTTGTTAATTGAATAGAAATGACGGTCCCGACGGGAATCGAACCCGCGATCTCCTGCGTGACAGGCAGGCATGTTAACCCCTACACCACGGAACCAAATCATTATGGAGGTTAACGGGATCGAACCGCTGACCCTCTGCTTGTAAGGCAGATGCTCTCCCAGCTGAGCTAAACCTCCAATGTATCCAATTAATGACCCGTACGGGATTCGAACCCGTGTTACCGCCGTGAAAGGGCGGTGTCTTAACCGCTTGACCAACGGGCCAGTAAAAAATCAATTACGGAGAGTAAGGGATTCGAACCCTTGAGACAGTTTGCACCATCTACATGATTTCCAATCATGCTCCTTCGGCCTCTCGGACAACTCTCCAGAGTGAAAGAAGCTCATTACTCTTCTCATAAATGAGAACTCCGGCAGTAGGACTCGAACCTACGACATCATGATTAACAGTCATGCGCTACTACCAACTGAGCTATGCCGGAATAATAATACCAGCGTGGCGGCGTCCTACTCTCACAAGGGGCAACCCCTCACTACAATCGGCGCTAAGAAGCTTAACTTCTGTGTTCGGCATGGTTACAGGTGTATCCTTCTCGCCATCGCCACCACACTTGGTGTTATCTATTTTTGAGTAAATCTTGTTCACTCAAAACTGGATTTG
>NZ_JAFLWG010000008.1:0-29454 GCF_017316315.1 Enterococcus sp. DIV1298c
TTCCTATAAAGTTACATCGACTTCTACAACAATTATATTTTTAAGGAAAGGTAAATCTTTCTGAGAAAGTGTCTACTTTTTTGTATTAATTCAAAAAAACACTAAAAAATTTATGAAATACTCTTTCGAAGAGAATAAAAATTTACAATTACTAAAGTAAAAGAAAAAGCTGAACCCCTACCATCAAGGGTTCAGCTATCATTTAGGAACTATTCTTCTTCTTCAGCCATGAATGTATTGAAGACTTCTTCAATCATGTCCCATTCAGCGTCTGTTTCGATTTGTTCTAGTTCGCCTTCTGTGCCATCTTCGTTTTCCACATAGGCATAAGCTTGTAATTCTACGTCTTCATCTTCTGGTACACCAGCTGGATAAAGTAATACATAGTTACGGCCAAATTCTTCTTGTCCATCAACTGTCAACAAGATTTCGTATAATGTTTCATTTCCTTGATCATCGACTAATGTGATATGTTCATGTCCTTCATGATCATGTGTATGATTGTGTTCTGCCATTAGAACCCCTCTTTTCCATTTTTTAAAATAGTTGTTTCCCCGAACCATCTAAATAATTTTGTAAAATCATCACCGCAGCAAGCTTATCGATGACTTTTTTTCTTTTTGCTCTTGATGTATTCGCTTGTTCGACCAACATGCGTTCTGCTTGTACTGTCGTTAGTCGTTCATCTTGATACTCGACTGGTAGAGAAAACATTTCTTTGATTTTTTCTCCATAAGCCATTGAGCTTTCTGCTCTAGGACCGATTGAGTTATTCATGTTTTTCGGCAAACCGACAACAAAACGATCGACTTCGTACTGTTTGACTAATTCTGCCAATCGATCGAAGCCAAATTCTTCTTTTTCTTCGTCGATACGAATGATCTCTACGCCTTGTGCAGTCCAGCCAAAAGGATCACTAACAGCGACGCCTACTGTTTTTGAGCCGACATCCAAGCCCATCACTCTCATAGATTCACTCCATGATTTGAGAGATAGTCTTTAACGATCACTTCCATGATTTCATCGCGTTCATGACGACGGATCAAATTCCTTGCATCACGATAACGAGGAATGTAGGCCGGGTCTCCAGAAAGCAAGTAGCCCACAATCTGGTTGATTGGATTGTAGCCTTTTTCTTCCAAAGCCCGATAAACGATCGCTAATGTTTCGCTGACTTCTTTTTTACGACTATCATCAAAACCAAAACGTACGGTTTCATCTGTAAAACCCATGATTCTACACCTCTTTCCGCAGGGTAGTCAAATTACCCTCTACACCCTTTATTTTACTCGAAATGTGGCAAAACTACAAATAAATATTCTAACTTAGTCAGAAATATAAAAATAATAATGATTTCTTATTTTGATTGTATCGATTCCAACATTTGTGAGTAGACTTTCTTACAGTATACGTGATATTGACTTAAAAATAAGCCTTTTCTCTGTTTTTTCAAAAAATTCACAAAATATTCAAATAACGGACACGCATTGATTATGTTTTCTTGGCTTGACCCGTTTGATAGTTGATCGTATAGCCATCTTGGACATTATAAATAAAAACATTGAAAGAGATTTGGTTATCTTCAATACTTTGTGCCTCTAACTGAACACCTCGTGCCACTAGTTCATCATCTTCAAAATGTGGGGTTACTCGATAGCGAACATGATGATTTGTTTCTTTGATGTATGCGGCAATATCGTTCTCATGTGCAAGCATATAAGGGGTATTTAACGAACGTGTCCCCGTCATCAGATTTTTGATGTTATTATTTTGTCCAGTCAGCTGAAAACCTATCAAATGGCTTCGATTGTACAACCACTGTCCATCACTTAATTTTTTTTGCTTCCAACCTGTGGGATCGATATAAAGAGACTCACGCTTTTCTTTAGGAAACATCTTTTTTCCTAACATGGCATTTGCTTGGCCCACGCGATTCAAGCGGTCGATATCGGAATAGCTTTCCCACGTTCCTTTTTCTAAACTCAGTTCTTCTTCTGTAAAGGTTGGTTTATTGTGATTGATTTCGATTTCTTGATGTGTTCCATCATATTCTGGAACATTCGCTACTTGTAACACTTGAGGTTTTGAATCAAATAAACCTGTAATCTGTTGAATGAGATCAGAGTCTTTCTGGGTAGTGGAGATCCCTAATGCGCCCGCTAAAAGGGCAACAGCGACTCCTACGATTGCTTTCGTTGTTTTTTTGTTCATATATCTACTCCTTTATTCCGTTGAACTCCATAAATCTTAACATACGTTCCCCTTTTTATAAATAGAGAAGTACTTTAACTCCTTCAAAAGTTAGATACGCACTTTTTAACAAGTTACTGAAATAAACGTGTAAAGGACATTTGATATCGCTCGTACGTTAAGTCGCTGAAAATTGGAGAAACGCTGTTCTTAAAAAAATGACAATCAGAAATAAGCGTGCATCCTCAAAATTGGCAGAGCAATTTCAAGAATCCACGCTTATTTCTCGGAGTTGAGCACCCAAATGAATACTTTATTTTTCCTATGACTATCTGTTCATTGCCTGTTCAATCATCGCCACTGTTGCTTGTGGATCTTCTACACCTATGATTAGACGGCTGAATTCTTCATCTTTTAATGTGATCACGACTGCATCTTCTTTTCTCTTCAGATCATAGAATATTTTGTTTGAGTCTTGGACAAACGTCCCTGCAAAGTAGTGACCATATGCGTCAACACCTACTCTTTTTTCACCAAATTTTGGTGTATCTTCCCACACATCCGGATCGGCTGTGGCCCCCATCACATTGGTCAAAGGGGTAGCGATCTCACTTTTCATCGCCCAAAGTTTTCTTGCTCCTTCCATGCTGATGATCAATTGATTATTTTTGATTTCAACTTTAGCCATTTTCTACTTCTCCTCTCTTTTGATAAGATTCCCTCGAAGCATGATTCGCTTGGCAATGATCGTCTCAATCGGAATCTTGTTCTTCTTTTCTAATTCGGCGATGACATTCGTTGCGAGTTTGTTCACTTCCTTGTCATCAGCTGACCGTTCTAATAAAGCAACGATCAACAAATCAATCAATCCTTCTTCACTGCTAGCGTCACATTCTGCCACATAGTTGAAGCAAGTTCTAAATAAACCAGCTTTACTATAATAAGCTGAATATAAGCTGCCTCGAAGCAAACCAGTGGCTTTTACCAACTGACTGATTGACGTTCCTGCATACCCATTTTTAGCAAATACTTTGGCTGCTTCTGTCAAAACTGTTTCTTCATTAAATTCTCTTGTTCTTCCCATATCTTGATTATGCCACATTCTTGAACGATTGGTCAACAATATAGAAGAAAGCTTTCTTTATCTTAAACATTTGAAGGTACTTCTCATATTTAAAAGGCAATTTCTCTTTTTATACGTTTTATCGTTTTTTTGTAGTAAAATAAATTCAAGAAAACAATCATTGGAGAATTTATCATGCCAGAAAGAGATTTGGATTTATTACTTAATACCTGTTTGCTAGCCGGAAAAATCATGACGGAAAGCAATGCAGAGATGTACCGTGTAGAAGATACGATGAGCCGGATCGCTTCTGCTTCAGGAAATTATCGCCTAGTCAGCTATGTGACCCAAACAGGGCTATTTATCGGCTTTGATCGGACTTCTACGATCCGTATGGAACAAATCACTAATCGGACGATCAATTTAGAAAGAGTCGTCAAGGTCAATAACTTATCGCGAAAGTATGTCGCCAATGAATTGACTTTGGAAGAACTCTATCAAGAGTTACAAGAAGTCGAGAAAGATCGGCGGATGTTCCCAGTCTGGCTGCAAATCATCAGTGCTGCGATCATTAGTGGTACGATCATGATTTTATTTGGTGGGGAATTACAGGATTTACCGATCACTTTGCTGATCGGTGGCGTTGGCTACATTGTTTATCTTTGTAGTTTACGATTTTTTAGGATCAAGTTTTTAGCTGAATTTCTATCCTCGTTGATTATCGGTATTGCCGCCATTTTGAGTGTGCGTCTAGGGATCGGTCTCAATCAGGATTTGATCATCATTGGGTGTGTCATGCCATTGGTTCCTGGTGTTCAGATCACCAATGCGATTCGCGATTTGTTAGCAGGTCATTATGTTTCAGGCGTTTCTCGTGGAGCCGAAGCCATGATGACTGCTGCAATGATCGGCTTTGCGATCGCCTTTATCTTTCAAATTTTCTACTAAGAAAGGAATTTATCCATGTGGCATGTAATCATTCAATTTTCTTTTAGTTTTTTAGCGACTGCGGCTTTTGCAATCATCACCAACGTTCCCAGAAGAGCTTTGATCTGGTGTGGTTTTGCTGGAGCAATCGGTTGGATGATCTATTGGTTGTGTCTGGATATGGGCGGTGGAGCGGCTTTAGGCTCATTATTAGGTTCATTAGGTGTTGCTTTTGCCAGTGATCTTTTTTCTAAGCAATTGAAAATGCCGGTCACGATCTTCAATATTCCTGGCATGGTACCGCTAGTTCCTGGAGGATTAGCCTATCAAGCAGTTCGCAGTTTAGTTACTGGTGCTTATCAAGATGCGGCATTTTTCACTGTTCAAGCCATTATGATCGCAGGGGCGATTGCCTTAGGTTTAGTGATCTCTGAGGTCTTCAACCATAATATCCGCAGTTTCAAACTGAAACGTGAAGCGATCGTATTGAAACGTCGCAAAAAAAAATGATTTTTAGTTGTTGTGGCATTTTATTTTTACAAAATTAAAAGCGATAAAAGACTAATCTTACAAAGATTTTGTCTTTTATCGCTTTTTTATCTGGATAGTCGTATCAAAACTCTGTTTCACAGGTTCAGCTAAAATGCCCGATACACATACTGATTTTCAGGCGCAGTGATTTTCTCTGCTTTTGTCACAACGACTGAAGGAATCTCTCGTTTGAATGGCTGGTAAAAATCCGTTTGGATCGTTCCTTCAACTTTGTACCAGTCATCATTTTGCACGGTCATTCCCTCTGGCAGATGAGTCAGCAAGCCAAACACGCCTGAATCGGCAACACAATGGATGATCCCAAATCGAAAGAGAAATGTATCAGTAACATTGTCATTTTTCGACTGATAGATAAAGCCTTCATAAGAGACTTTTTTACCAATAAATTCACTTGGATAATTATAGATCAATTCCATGATCTCCAAATAGTTCTCATCAGTGATCACAATCTTTTGCTCTTCCTCATACTTATCTTTCAACTCATTCATCTGGTCTTGATAATCAGATTTATTGAAATAGATACTGGTATCCGGCTTCAGATATTGCGTTTGTATTTGTGGATCACCGACAGATTCTTTACTTAATGGGAAGTTGAAGCCTTTCGCTTCAACGATCGTCGTGTTTAGGCTGACAGTCGGAAATAATGTGCCTACGACGATTGGCAGTGCCAATAAAAGATAAGCAATCAATCGTTGATACGGTTTGCTTAATCCGTGATCATGCGAATCATGTGACTCATGCGCTACTTTTTTTCCATCTTCTTTTACCCAAAGATATAACTGGACTAAAGCTAATAAAGCCGATAAAATCATGGACAATACTGCCAAATAACGATAATGGACATTGATATATTGATCTAAGCGCCCTGATACTTGAAGATACATCATCATTTCAAAATAACCAGATAAAATCAAAAATCGCAGCATCTTTCTCCTCCTAAATAAATAGTGTAAAGCCGATCACACTTAATGTGACCAGACCGATCAATGAAACGATGAAGCGAGTCTTGAAGTAACGTTTCATCATCAATAGGTTTTTGATATCCACCATTGGTCCAAAAACTAAAAATGCAACAACTGGTGCTGTACCAAAAAGACTTAGTAAAGAAGAACCAATAAAAGCATCTGCTTCGGAACAAAGTGACATTGTGAACGCCAATAACAGCATAATCAAAATAGCTAATAATTTTGTTGATCCTAAAGTCAGCATCACTCGAGTAGGTAAGTAGGTTTGCATTGCCGCTGCAATCAACCCACCAAGGATCAAATAGCGTCCTGTATCGAAGAATTCATCAATCGAATGAGTCAAGACATGTAAGACTTGATGACCCCATTTGCGTGGGCCAACTGACTCGTTTTCTTCATGTGTATGGTGCGCAGGTTCAACTACCTCTGGATCAAACGGAAATTTTAAAATCGTTCCTTTTTGGATATAGGCTAACCAAATACCTACGATCAACGCTACTATGAAACTGCCCAACATACGAAGTCCCGCCATCTTCCACGTGTTACCGAATGCAATAAATGTTGAAAAGATCACGACTGGATTAATGATCGGTGCAGTCAACATAAAAGCAAAAGCGGTGTGCACGGGAACACCTTTTTTAACGAACTGATGCACGATGGGAATGATTCCACATTCACAAGAGGGAAAGAAAAAGCCTAGAATCGAACCAACGATAATGGATAAAAAGCGGTTTTTAGGTAGCCACCGCTTCACACGTTCGGGGGTCAAAAATACTTGTAGTGCGCCTGAGATGATACATCCCAATAATACAAACGGCAAGGCTTCGATAACGATCGACAAAAAAATCGTCCCCATCTGCAATACCGAATTTGGAATAAATGAAAACATATAATTTCTCCTTGTCATTTGAACTTCATTCGCCCATCAATATACGCTTTTCTACGGCAAAATACAAGAAACCTTAAATTTTTTTCAGAAGTTTAAGAAATCAAAAAAGCTTTTTTATTGACATTCTCCTCTTATGGATTTATTTTTAGCACAGTCAAGAAATCGATTCATCCCAAAAATCAGCGAATCCTTGTCACCTTTTTTGATTTGCTCATGGTTGAATCCTTTTTCACAAACGAATTAATGAACTACCAGAAGCAACTTTGAGGAGCTATCATAATGAAAAAAACGATTGATTTATCTGAAGTCCAAAAGACGATCCAAGAAGAACCGACTGTCGTTGTGGCGATTTCCACACCCGATTGCAGCGTTTGTCATGCAGTAATGCCAAAGCTAGAACAGCTATTGACCCATTATTCTTTTTCAGCGTACCATTTAGATGCCTTTGAGACCCCAGAAGTTGCTGGTACATTTCAAGCATTGACCGCACCAGTGATCTTGCTCTTTCATCGTGGAAAAGAAGTCGAGCGCCAAGCACGGTTTATTCGTTTTGAAGAACTGACAAAACGCTTAGATCAACTAAGTCTATCCGGTGATCAAGTCAGCTACGATACTTTATTCGAGTAATATAAAAAGCTACAAGTCATTTTCATACACGAATGACTTGTAGCTTTTTTAGTTAAACACCCATTAAATAACGAGCGGTGATCGATTGTTTACAAGTACTGATATTTTCAGGGATTCCTTCATAAAGGATCTCTCCTCCACGTATTCCTCCATCTATCCCTACGTCGATCAACCAGTCTGCCGCCTTCATGATCTCTAAATTATGCTCAATGACGATGACTGTATTGCCTTTATTGACCAACCGTTCGATGATATCTAAAATACTCTTGATATCTGCCATGTGTAAACCTGTTGTAGGTTCATCCATGATATAGATATTCCCTTTTTTGCTTAACTCCTTCGCAAGTTTCAAACGTTGACATTCTCCACCAGACAACGTATTCAATGGTTGTCCTAGTGTCATGTAGCCTAATCCTACTTCTAAAATTTGCTTTAGTTTTCGTTGGATCGATTTTTCTTCAAAGAATCCCACAGCTTCAGTAATACTCATTGCCAGCACTTCATCGATCGATTTCTCTTTTAATTTATATTGATACACTTCTTCTTTGAACCGTTTGCCGCCACAAGCTTGGCAAAGGATCTCAACAGAATCCATGAAAGATAATTCCATTTTGATATGGCCATGTCCTTTACATGTTTCACAGGCGCCTTCTGAATTATAAGAGAATAGTCCGGCAGACACATTATTTTCTGCCGAGAAAACCTTACGGATATCATTCATGATCCCTGAATAAGTTGCTGGATTGGAACGAATATTCCCTGCAACAGCTGACTGATCGATCGTGATCGCCTCTGGATATTCTTTCGCAAACACCCCATTCACCAAACTACTCTTGCCTGATCCTGCCACTCCTGTCACTACTGTAAAAACACCTAAAGGCACTTTAAGAGAAGTATTTTTCAGATTATGCAAGGTAGATTTTGTCGTCTCGATAAAGTCATTCGTCTTTCTAGGTTCAGATTTGAAATCTGCCATTTGACCAAATGCTTTCCCAGTCAACGTATCTGAAACGAGTAACCCTTCGTAACTCCCTTCATAGGTGATGTGGCCGCCATTTTTTCCAGCTCTTGGTCCTACGTCAATGATATGATCTGCCACTTTGATCACATCAGGGTCATGTTCTACGACGATCACTGTGTTTCCTTTATCGCGCAACTTGATCAACAACTCGTTCAACCGATGGACATCTCTTGGATGCAGACCAATGCTTGGCTCATCAAAGATATAGATGACGTCGTTCAAACTAGAAGATAAGTGCTTGACCATTTTCACTCTTTGACTTTCTCCTCCAGACAAGGTTGCTGTCTCCCGATTTAAAGAAACATAGTCTAAACCGATGTTGATCAGGTCTTGCAAACGTGATTGTAGATTTTTCAATACTGGTTGGATCATTTCATCTGTGATCTCGGATAATATTTCTAAAAGTTCATCCAATTGCATCGCTAAGAAATCCGCGATGGAGTAGTCGTTGATCTTACAATCTAATACTTTTTGGTTGAAGCGTTTCCCCTGACATTCTGGACACGTTTGTTCGTCCATAAAAGCGGCAATTTTTTTCTGAGTTGTCGCAGAGCTTTCATTTCCTCCTTTGATATTCGAACGATTGAAACGAGCCACTAATCCTTCGTAGGTCGAACTCATCCCTTCCATATATAACGAATCGATTTTTTCTCCAGAAGCATACAGGAATTTTGCCATTTCCTCTTTTGAGTAGTCCTTCAGAGGTTTATCATTATCAAAAAAACCTGTGTTCGTGAAAGATTTCAATAACCAAGAACCAATTTTGTAACCCGGGAGTAGGATTGCTCCTTCATTCAATGACTTTTCTAGATCTAGTGCTTTGTCGAGATTTAACCCCACGATTCGTCCGATTCCTTCGCATGCCGGACACATTCCGTGAGGATCATTGAATGAAAAATTCCAAGCAGGGCCTAAGTAGGGTGTACCAATACGAGAAAAAAGCAGGCGGATCAGTGGATTGATATCTGTGATCGTTCCTAATGTCGAACGAGAATTCCCCCCTAGACGGCTTTGGTCTACGACGACTGCCATGGAGAGATTATCGATAGCATCAGCTTCTGGTTGACTATACTTAGGTAGGAAATTCTGTACGAATTTAGAAAAATTTTCGTTGAGCTGTCTACCAGCTTCTTGCGCAATCGTATCAAAAACGATTGAAGATTTACCTGAACCGGAGACCCCTGTAAAAATCGTGATTTTTCTTTTTGGAATCTGTAAATCAAAACCTTTTAGATTATTCTGCCTTGCATTATGTATCTTGATATATTCCTGCATTGCTGATCCTCCCGTATGCGCTTGATATTTTTTAGTGAACTATTATTATAACATAGAAACAAGGGATTCCTATAGTATATTTTCAAGATACTCTTCTTTTGCCAATCAAGTTTATCTCAGGAATATAAGCAATCCCCGCTTTCATTTCTTTTCTTTATTATCTTCAAAAAAATATATAAAAAAACAAACTATTTTTTCTTATGACCAGAAAAAAATAGTTTGTTTACTTAATTTGAACATTCTTTGCTTCTTTTTATTCGTGTTCTTCATTTTCATGCAAAGACGAGTCGGAATGCAAGAAATAGATCAATGTCTGTAATTCGTTTGTTAAATCGACATTTTGGATCAATACTTCTGTTGGTGCATTTAGACGAGCAGATGTAAAGTTCAATATTCCTTTAACACCAGCTTCTGTCAAGCGGTTCACAACCTCTTGTGCCTTTTCGGCAGGAATCGTTAAGATTGCGACCTCGATTTGCTGGATCTTGATTTGTTCGATCATATCATCCATCGGATATACAGGGATGCCATCCACGATGCGACCGACGATTTCAGGGTTAACATCAAACGCACAGCTGACACGGATACTATTACTTTGGTGGAATTTGTATTTCAATAAAGCACTTCCTAGATTCCCCACCCCGATCAATGCGACATTCGTCAATTGATCATCATTCAATGTTTTTGCAAAGAAATGCATCAAGTCCTCTACATCATATCCATAGCCGCGTTTACCTAGTTCTCCAAAATAGGAAAAGTCCCGACGGATCGTTGCGCTATCTACTTGGACTGCTTCACTTAGTTCAGTTGATGAAACTTTTTTCTTGCCTGCGTTATTCAAAATTCTTAAATAACGATAATATAAAGGAAGGCGTTTTGCCGTTGCCTTTGGAATTATATGGTCTTTCACTTCATTACCTCCACAGTATTTCTTCTCGATTTATACATCATATCAGTACTTGCACAAAAAAATCAATTTCGTTGCTCGTATATTGTGAATTTTTATTCTTATTCTCATTTTGGCATCCACTTAGAATCTCGCAGTAACTATGAATTTATGGTAGACTACAATAGAAAAAACAAGAGAAAATTCTAGGAGAATTCACAAAGTAGAAAAGAGGATTCGATGATACTATTACAAGCTAATCAAATCGCCCGCCATTTTGGCGCAGAGATTTTATTTGAAAATATCCACTTAGAGATCCAAACTGGCGCCCGTATTGCCTTGGTTGGAAGAAATGGTGCCGGTAAATCGACATTATTGAAGATCATTGCTGGTATCGAAGCGCCAGATTTAGGGAATATTGCAAAAAATAAAACAGCTACCCTTGGCTATTTAGCCCAAGATACTGGGTTAGATTCAACTGAAACCGTCTGGAATGAGATGCTAAAAGCATTTGAAGACGTGCGTTTGATGGAACAACGAATGCGTGATCTTGAAGTGTTCATCAGTGAAGGTGAGCCTGATACACCAGCTTATCAATCTTTCTTGAAAGAATATGATAAATTGCAGCATGATTTTTCTGATAAGAATGGCTATAGTTACGAAAATGAGATCCGTTCTGTATTGCATGGATTCAAATTTGACCCATCTTTTTATGATCAAAAAATCGACACGTTATCAGGTGGTCAGAAAACAAGACTAGCTCTTGCTAGGATGCTTTTGCAACACCCAGACATCTTGATTCTGGATGAGCCGACCAACCACCTGGATATCGAAACTCTAGCTTGGTTGGAAAACTATTTACAAGGTTATACCGGTGCCTTGCTAATTGTTTCCCATGACCGATACTTCTTGGATAAAGTTGCGACTGAAGTCTATGAGTTGAGTCGCAAAAAGATGCGTCATTATAAGGGTAATTATTCTAAATATTTGGATATGAAAGCTGAACAGCTGGCTTCAGATTGGAAAGCTTATGAAAAACAACAGACAGAAATCAATAAACTAGAAGACTTCGTTGCCAGAAATCTTGTACGTGCCTCAACGACAAAACGCGCACAAAGCCGTCGCAAAGCATTAGAGAAAATGGAACGTCTGGATCGACCACAAGGAGATGAGAAACAAGCACATTTTCTATTCCATGTGGCAAAACCCTCTGGAAATGTCGTCTTACAAGTAGAAGATGCCGCGATTGGCTATGATGGAACGGTCTTATCGGAACCAATCAACTTGGATATTCGCCGTCAAGAAGCGATCGCCTTGGTTGGTCCGAATGGAATCGGCAAATCCACGTTACTGAAATCGATCATACAAAAATTACCTTTTATTCGTGGAAAAGAAACACTGGGTACAAATGTCAGCATCGGTTATTATGACCAAGGTCAGGCAGAGCTGAATACCAACAAAACGATCCTCGCAGAACTTTGGGATGAGCATCCAACAGTCCCTGAAAAAGATATCCGTTCAATTTTAGGTGCCTTTTTATTTTCTGGTGAAGACGTAGAAAAAACGATCCCCCTATTAAGTGGTGGAGAAAAAGCCCGGGTTGCACTAGCTAAACTAGCAATGAACCAAGAAAACTTTTTGATTTTGGATGAACCGACCAACCACTTAGACATCGACAATAAAGAAGTATTAGAAAATGCGTTGATCGACTATGAAGGAACATTACTCTTTGTTTCCCATGACCGTTACTTTATCAATCGTATCGCCACAAAAGTGATTGAACTTTCAGAAAATGGGAGCAAAGTCTACTTAGGTGACTACGATTATTATTTAGAAAAGAAAAAAGAAGAAGAAGAGATTGCTGAACTAATAGCGGCTGAACAGCCCGAAGTGAGCACGCCTTCGACCAACAAGTCCACGTATTTCCAAAGCAAAGAGCAACAAAAGTTGATTCGGAGCTTGCAACGTAAAATCACACAAATCGAAGAAGACATGGCTAAACTTGAAGAAACTGTGGAAGAGCTTGAACAACAGATGGTCTCCCCTGCTGTTTTAGATGACCATGTCAAATTGAATGAACTAAATCAAGCGCTTGATGAAGCCCATCAACAACAAGAAGAAAAGTTGACTGAGTGGGAAAACTTAAGTCTGGAGTTAGAAGAAATCGAAACGATTCAGTAAGATCGTTCTCTCGATCTTCGATAAAAAAAACGCTGAAGCTGGCCATACTGCCATCTTCAGCGTTTTTTTAGACTTGATGATGTAAGTCAAAAACATGTTTCAATTCGACCGATACTGGCGAATGGTCTGGATTTGTTTCCATAAGATCTTCCATGTACACCCACCACTTTTGATTGATTTCTGTTTCTGGTACCTGACGCCATTTTTCTTCATCTTCAATCTCTAAATAGCCAAAAAGTGCATTTGTTTCTGGATCAAGAAAGATTGAATAGGAATGCGCGCCATGTTCAGCTAACATCTCACGCATCTCTGGCCACAAATCATTGTGCCGTTTCAGGTACTCTGCTTCATACCCTGGGTACAATTTCATTTTTACTGCTTTTTTAAACATTTAAATTCCCCTTTCACCATTTGTTTTTCTTGATGTGGAACAGTCATCATCTGTTGTTCTTAGCTACTTCTATATTTTCTAATTTACAGCAAGCGTTTACAATAGCAAAAACAAAGGATAACGGTGGCAGATTCACAGGATTTTTTCAGAGAATAAAAAAAGTGACCGCGGTGGGTAGCCGCGGTCTAGGAGTTTATTTTTACTTGAGGAGTAAAAATGAAAAAGTATAGGGTTGTTGGTTGGTATGTATATAGAATAGAAGATAAGTTTGAAGAATTCCTCTATAAATTTTGTCTTTTATTAGGATAATTCTTTAAGAAAAAGTAAAACAGCGATTATTACAGTTATTTACTGATAAATGAATCATCCTATAGGATAACTTTTACGTGTTTACAAACCATCTTAACGATGATAACCAAAATAATCGCCTACTCTTTTGCTTGCTTTCTTATCCGCTTTTATTTGCTGCATCAAGAGATTGACTTTCTGTCGATTTTTGAAATTAAGCTTTCTTAGTTGGCGTCGAATAAAGACGAATCGTCTTCTCTTCATTGATTTCTGATTATTTTTATAAACGGTTATTTTCGGGTTGCTGTTTTTCATTGCTTTTTTATTATTATCGTTCGCACTCTCTTTACCAGCAGCAATCACTGACGATAATTGGTTGTGTTTGTTTAGATTGCCTTTTGATACTAATTTTTCTCGGTCATTAAAATCTTTAGGCTTTTCTATGATCGTCATCTTTCGATTCAGAACCACTGCTGGTTCAATTACCCCCATTCGCCTAGTCCTAGGTTCTTGATCGATTAAATCATTTATTTTGGATGCACGTTCTGTTGGCGAGTTATAAACTAGATCTTCCTTTGGATCCATTACTTGTGCTGCAACTTTCTGCAAATGATTTTGGAGTATTGGATTTAGCATAAAAAAGGCTGTTTTCGCTCGATTGATTACTTCTTCTCTTGTCTCCTCATTCATCTGCAGATTAAATTCCGGCTTATCCAAGCAAATAAGGAGGACTTCTTTTCGTGTAGCGATCTTTTCTTCCAGTAATAGAATCAATTGTGTATGAACCCCAGCATCAACATTTGCTTCCATTGTTTTAATTTTCTGTTGCTGGTATCCATGAAGTTTCTCTGAATCGATATTTAACCATAAATGCAGATAATCCGTTAAATAGAAATTATCTTTAAAATACTCGGTCATTTCAGCACTCAACACAGGTTGTTCTTCATTTTGACAGGACATCGCAATTTCTTGTGCATGCTGCAGACGCTCAATTGCCGCTTCCTTACTTGATGGAACACTTCCAGGTATCTGGCGCTTTTGATACCTTGCTAATTCATCTCTGATATTCCCCGAAAATTGATCTAAAGAAGGCTGTTGACTTTCAATCGTCACCGCTGATTCTTGCGTCTGAGTAAAAATATTTCTGATACGTTGGCTGATTCCCATAGTATCCCTCCTCATTTCTAGTTGATAAAATGAGTATACAGTTTGAAAATCGTTCCGGTCGCCCTTCTTTTCTTAAAACTGAAAAAAATGACTTGGGGGTTTCATTAAACATGGCCAATACTTTTTAAGTAAACAACAGATCATTCCAAAAAAACCGCCATGGAATGATCTGTTGTTCTTCATCTTTAAGAGAGGCGATGCCCCACTCTTTTATTTCATCAACTATACACTTCTTGTCTATTCCTTCTCGTATAACCATACACTGCCAAACTAAGGAAGAATAGAATATAAATAATCAAGATGAGCATTTCTCTGTGGTTGCCTTCCCAGGTTTGCCCCGATTGGAAATTTTTGATCATCGTCAAAATCCAATATTGTGGGGTGATCATCGAAACTTTCTGCATGAATTCTGGCATTACCTCATGTGGGATCAAAGCACCTGACAGTAAACTGGTAACAGTGATCAAGATGCTTTGTAAAGCCGCTGCAACGTTCGTACTTGATGCGAGTACACCAATAGCAATCGACCAACCTACCGCTAGTATACTGAATAGGGTCAGTAATAAAATCAAATCAAACGCACTTAACCCAGGATCGATATCGAATAGACCTGTCATGACGATGACCGCTAAAATCACTTGGATCAGCATAGCAAACATCGCAAAGATCGTTGTGCCAATAAAATAAGTACTTTTAGCAATAGAAGTAGTCATCAAGCGTGTATAAATTTTATTCCGTCGCTCTTCTTGGATAGTCGTCGTGCCAAAATTTCCTGCTTGAAATAAAAGCATCATCAATAAAAAGCCGATGATTTGAACCGACATTTGTTCAGTCGTGGCTCTTTGATCCACTTGACGGATCTCGATTTCTGTCGGTTCCTTCAAGCGGTCAAGCAATTCACCTTCTCCTCCTGCTTCTGCTAATGATTGGATGCTGGCAACCTCTGCTAATGCACGTTGAACTAACCGATCCACATTATTTAGCAGTTCCCCTTTTTGAAATGTCCGTAGAGAAAGTTCCGGAGTTTCAGCAACATTTTCTTGATACCCCTCAGGAATCGTAATGACTGCCACCGCGTTTTGTCGTGAAAGCACTTGATCGATATCTTCTACCGAGGCAATTTTCTGAACAGCCACACGTTTTTCTAAACTCTCAATAAGCAACTCACTGTAGGATGAGCGATCTTGATCCACTACCCCGATCGTCAGCAAATTCGTTTCTTGATCGCCATAGGCAAAAAGATAAAGTACGACACTTAAGAAAGGAATCCCGATAAGAAATAAAATTTGTAATGGGCGATTTCGCCAAAGAACGAACCGTTCTCTAATGACCCAAAAGATATCTTTCATTAGAATACCTCCCTTTTATCTAAAATAACGACTGACAATGTGAGTAGGACGAGCAATATGCCAACATTCCCATAAATACCTACCCAATGCAATGGATTATCCGTCCATAGGCTTTCTCTTACTGATGCTAAGACCCAGCCTAGTGGTGAGAACCTCATCATTGTTTCATTCGTTGGAAAATATGCGCCTCCTAGAAAGCCAGTCAATTGGATAAAGATCTGCGTTGTGCTAGATCCAATTCTTTTTTCGCCACGATCCCCAACAGTTTCTAAAAATAGACCTAGTGCTAAAAAACTTCCCATAAGGGCAACGAGATTAAAATAAGAAAAACCAAATCTTAAATACCAAGGTACATCAAATAAAAATTGAGAAAGGAGCATCAAGAGCAATACGACGCACATCCCAAAAACAAAATGGCCGAAAAATGTCGATAAAATAATTTTTTTACGGCTAAGTGGCGTGACTAATTCTCTTTGCACCGTTCCATGTTGCCGTGCTTCGCGAAACATGCTTAGTCCAGTTTCAGAAAAATATAATACAAAGAGACTGATCATCGCAATCGCATAATATTGGTAAGATGTGGCGGTCTCTCGTTGATTTTCCTGATCGATAACGATCGCATCCGTAAACTGATCAGCTGAAACTAAGCCAGTGGTTGGTGGTAATTGTTGTTCCATAATGATACTTTGACGTTTGATTTCCTGTACGATTTCTACTAAATAGCTTTGAAGTATCGTTTTTTCCACGTTGGACAGTTCCCGACTCTGTACCTCGACATGGTCTGAAAAAGACAAGTAGGCATCCGCCGTTTGTTTTCTTATATTCGCTAATCCCTCTTTTTTATTTGCCACTTCTTCAAAATGGATGGTGCCGTCAGTAAAAGAAGTCACCTGTTGGAAGATTCCCCGAACTTCTGGATCGTCGATTTGATATTGTACAGTCAAGGGTTCTATATCAGATACAAAATCATTATTGAACACACCTTGAAGCACTGCCCCGAGAATGAACATCAACGTAATCGGAAAAGCAACAAAATAAATATAATTAGATTTTTCACGTAAACTTTGTATCAGGGTTCGAATAATTATTTTTTTATTCATGATCGCTTCTCCTAATCTCTTAGCGTGCGTCCAGTCAGACTCAGAAAAACTGTTTCTAGATCCGGCGCTTGTTGTAATACATCTACTACCCTGACTTCCTGCTTGATCAATAACATCAAAATCTGGTTCAACAATTTACTTTCAAGCAACGTCATGATCTGCAATTGTTGTTTTTCGAGTGACACATTGATAACTCCATTGATATCACTGATTTCTTGGATATTTAGCGATTCTGGATTCTCCACGGTGATCTGTAGGTTGATTTTATCTATTACAAGACTCACTAAATCTTCCTCGCTGCCGAAAGCAATCACTTGGCCTTGATCGATAATGACGATCTCATCTGCCAAACGCGCAACTTCTTCCATGTAGTGACTTGTGTAGATGATCGTCGTGCCGTTTTCTTTCATTTTTTCGATTGCTGATAAGATATAATTTCTAGATTGTGGGTCGATTCCGACCGTCGGCTCATCCATGATCAGTAAAGCAGGTCGATGGGCAATCGCCATCGCAATATTCAACCGTCGTTGCATCCCACCAGAAAAAGCACTCGGTCGTTCTTTTCTTCGTTCATATAGATCAACCGTTCGCAGTGCTTGTTCTACACTATTTTTTAATTCTTCTCCTCTGATTCCATAGAGTCCACAAAAAAAGCGAACATTTTCTTCAGCCGATAGATCATAATAAATCGCTAGGTCTTGTGGAACCACGCCTAATTTTCTTCTAAGTTCTCTTTTTCGTTCGCTCATCTCTTCTGAAAACAACTGAACAGTTCCCGATGTTTTATTCAACAGACCAGTGATCATATTGATCACGGTTGACTTCCCTGCTCCGTTTGGTCCTAACAATCCTAAAATCGTTCCTTCAGGCACCTCAAATGATACATTGTCCACAGCAACCTTCTGTCCAAACTTTTTAGTCAATTTTTGCACGCTCAATACATTCATCTAATCACTCCTTTCTTATATTCTATAAAAAAAAGAGGAACTGCAGTAGTACAGTTCCTCATGATTTATGAATTAGAAATCTCATGTTCTTGCTCAAAAGGTAAAATCGTAGTGATCTGAAACCCATTCGTTCCATCAATCAACAATTTACCATTCAACACTGCTGTTCGCTCTTCCATTCCTAAAATACCAAGCCCTTTACGAATGTCTCCTGCACTTGCTCCATTATTTTTAGATTCAAAGCGCAAAAATTTTTGATAGACATGTAAACGTACCGTTACAGTCGAAGCTTCACTATATTTCAACGTATTCGTTAAAAACTCCTTCAAATTTGCAGCAATGACTTGCCAGTGGAAGCGACTGATTTTATTTAAAGCGCCACTATATTGAAAATCGACAATGATTTGATGGCTATCGGAGAAACGTTGAAGTTCCGCCTTGACTTTATTGATATTGAAAGATTCATTTGTAGGACGTTCATCATGTAAAAGATTGCGCACTTCTTGGATCGATTTTCTTAAAATATCACTCGACTGGATCAACAATCGCTGCGCTTGTTCTGGCTGGTTTTTATTAGTGACTTTTGCTGCTTCTAATTGGATCAAACAGCTCGTCAAGTCGTGCCCTAGATGATCATGTATCTCATGGATGATCCGTTGTCTCTCGACTAATGTTGCTTCTTTTTGCATGACTTCCGCATTCAACGTACTTTGCGAAAAAAGTTTGGATAACTTGTTTCGTTCGATCCGCAAATAATCCGAAGAAATAGTCAGTTCTTCTTGCTCTTTCGTCATCTTTTCCGCAGACCAAATGATACTGATCATCCCACTTACCCACAAAACAAATAAAAAGTACAGCGAAGAAGAAAGAAAGAAACTCCCCACACTATAACTGATCAACCCTATAAATAAAAGCAACCACGGTTTTTCCAAACAAAAATAGCCTTGTAGCAGAGAAAGTGGCAACAAAAAAATCACTTGTTCGACAAAAATCAAACTTAACAAAACGCTGATCAATTGCAAAACAACAAACCAAGGACGATAACTTTGAAAGCTTTCGCCTAAGAAGAATAGTGCTAACCATGCCATACTTAAACCAATCACGAACATCAATGTTTGTGAAGAGGTTTGATCGATCGTCAGTCCGATCAAGCCAATGATCGACAACAAATTGATCGATAATCTGATTGCTTGCATCTATGTCATTACCTCGCCAGTGAGAACGTAGATCGCTAGTTGTGTGCGATGATCCAAGTTCAATTTTTTTAAAATCATTGAAAGATTATTATGGACAGTTCCTTCGCTTAAAAATAGTGTTTGCGCGATCGCTTTATTCGTCATACCTTTTGCGACTAAATGGGCGATCTCTTGCTCGCGCTCTGTTAATACAGTTAGATTCGCTTCTTGATTGTTCTTCTTGGCTAAGTGTTGTGTTGCTTTCACAAGGATTTCTTTTGAAAGGATCGTTTGTCCTTGTAACACACTTTTAATTGCTTGGATCACTGCTTCTGGAGGAGTTGTTTTTAAAAGATAACCACTCGCACCATTGCATATTCCTTCATCTATGTAGCGATCTTCATCAAAAGTAGTTAGAATAATGACGGGTATCTGGTATTCTTCCGTGATCTGCTTCGTAGCAGTAACGCCATCCATTCCCGGCATACGCACATCCATCAATACGATATCCACTTGGTTTTCTTTACAAAATTGAATGGCTGAATCCCCATCATGACAAATGCCAACCACTTGAAAGTCTGCTGCACTTTCTAATATGATTTTCAAGCCACTTGTAATCAGCGCACTATCATCTACTAATAAAATTTTTGTCATAGCGATTCTCCATGTTTTATTTTAAACAAATAGGTACAGCGAGAAAAAGCGAGTAAACAGTGTATCAATTTACTTTTGGTTAAATCATTCGAATCGTCATCTCTGTCTCAACACTTCTTCTTTCTTTTTAGTATACTAGAAAGAATAGGTAAATAGAAGTACGAGTCAGCAGGTCTTGATCGTTATCGGGTATGACACAATCATCTTTAGAAGATAAGAAAAAACCCAAAAACTAAAAGAAACATTTTTGGGTTTTTTCAGCTTGCATCTATGACTATCTTAGTCTTATTTCTTATACCATCGTTTCATTATCTTTCTTACGTTTCAGCCAACTTGCTAGAGCGGTACCTACCGCACCAAAGCCTAACAATGCAAAAGCACTAACTACTTCACCTGTATTCGGTAATTTACCACCTCTGCCAGTACTAGTCGCTGCAGCATTAGTACCACTTCCATTGCCGCTTCCCCCATTTGGAGTTGTACCAGGTTGATTGTTCCCAGGTGAATTATTACCGGAAGGATCACCAGTGTTATTCCCAGTATTTCCACCAGGTCCTCCGTTTCCGCCATTCCCACCATTACCACCTGAACGCGCTGTGGTAAGAACGATTGGGTCAGATTCTTCCCCTGCTGAAAAGTTCGTACTCTCGTCTGAAATAGCAGTAATCCAATAGCTCGTATTAGGACTTAATCCCACAAACGCCCCATCCACCGCGGCTATCCCATCTGCATAAGCAACTACTCGTGCAAGAGGATTAGCTTGAGGGTCCGTATCATAGATCAGGAAAGTCACATCTTGAAGCAACTCCTCTGCATGGTCATGGTACCAATGTTCACCAGGTGTATCTGGTGTATCATCATGATGAAGCAGCGCTGTCCCTGCAATCGTGATCACTTCATGCGTATTGTTTTGTGCTGCTAGTTCTTCGTCAATTCTCAAGTAAGCCCCAGCTGCTTTTGTAATCGCTTCGACTTCAAAGAGATCCTCAATCAGGTAGGTATCCTCTCCGTTAGTTGGTAAGCTTGTTACATCATAATTAGAAAGATCGATCGTTCCCCAATCAAGTGTCCAGTTTGCCCCTTCGATCGTATTTGTGCCCGCAACACTATCTTTATATTTGAAGTCTCCTTCTATCCAAGTCGCTTCATCGCCTGGCGCTAAGCCAGTCAGTGTTGGCGCATCAAAACGATCGATGTCTGTCGTTCCATTGAATGAACGAGCAAAAACCGTCCCTTTTTCTAGCGTAATTTCAGCTGGAGTAACTTCTACAGTTGCTTTATTCCAATGCTGTCCAGGTTCTAGCACAGTCAGACGTCTGAGTGGTGTAGCAGTAATTTCATAAGTGCCAATACTTGTCACCTCTAAAATCAAATATTGACCATCATCTGAGAGACGGAACCCATCTGCATCTGTTCCAAAAAGATAATCAGCAGGATTGCCACCACGTCCAAATACAGAGAACGCATCAGAAAGGAGAACTTTTGTCTCTCTTCCACCATATGGAACTTCGATCGTTTCACCTAATGCATCAATCGGTAACGTATCGACTTCATTACCTATTCCTAACTTAGGATAATTTGTCGTAGTATCCCATATCCAAGTACTACCGAAATCCCATCCATTGGATTTATAGGTACTTTGTGTTCGTAATTCAATGACATCTAACGGTTCGAGAACATCTGGGGTGATTTTGCCCTCCACACGTTCTCCACCGGCTAACACTTTAGAATTATTATAGTAATAACTACGAATACTATAATTTTCTAAATTGAAATGGTGGACATTTGTCTCTCCAATGACATCCCCCATCGCGTAGCTATTCTTTGGCCTATATTGACTAGATTTCCCAACAAATCCGCCAACAAAATCGATCCCAACGACATGCCCAGTGCTATAGCTCCGAGCGACCTCCTTCGCAAGAGCCTGGATCTCTCCGATAAAACCACCAACCTTATTTATTCCAGTGACATCGCCAGTCGCATAAGAATCAACCACTGTACTAGAAGTAAATTGTGTGCCAATCAACCCACCATGTCCCTCGCCTCCTGAGCTAGTGACATTACCTGTCGCATATGAACGACTGACATGCCCATAATGATTATAGCCAATCAAACCGCCGACATTGTGCACATTAGCTGTTACATGACCAGTTGCGTAACTATCGACTACAGTATTTCCATTGTAGCCAATCAAACCGCCGACAGCCTGGTTAGTGTCATTTACATCCCCATTAACTGTAACTGTCGCAGAAGATGAGGAACGAATCACAGCGGTACCATAAGTATTAATCGGTATAAATCCGACTAGCCCCCCTACATAGGTACTACTAGTTTCAATACTTCCACCAATAATAGCAGAATCAGCGACAGTTGTTGGTCTCGTTACATCACTGATTCTGCCAATCAATCCGCCGGTAGCACCTCCGCTGCCTCCTCCGATGACAAGTGGATTTTCTAATGTGACTCCGGAAATTCTTGCACCCTCAGTCACGCCAAAGAACCCACGATTGTCTTCATCACCTGATTGTACGCCCGTAGTCACTCTCATATTACGAATAACTGTTCCAGGCGTGGCTATAAAACTTCCTGTGAATTTTGTTGCTGAAGTTGCCCCATAGCCCACAGGAATCCAGTCTGAAGTTAACGTGATATCATTCATCAATTGGTAGTGAGCGGTTAAATCATTTCTCATTTCATTTAATTGAGCTTCAGTGGTGATTTGGAATGGAGAGTCGATAGAACCATTACCTCCCCCTGAAAATAAAGGTTCAATAGCCATTCCATTTGTCTCATCGAATTCTTCAGACAGTGAGAACTGATCTTCTAGACGATCTGTCGCTTCCTCTTGAGCGGTTGCTTCACCCGGTACACCACTACCACTTTCTGTTTGACTTACCATCTCATCATTCTCTAAAGCGTTTGCAAAAGTTGGTACTGTTTGCGCCAACAACATAGAACTCAGAAGGATATTTGCAATCAGTTTTTTCTTGCTCAACTTAACCATAAAAACCCACCCTTTCATTTCTAACTATTTTTTAATTAACAACATTATTATCTCATAAAATAATAATAAATTTAATTTTTTCGCTGTTTTAAAGCTTATTATAATTAGATAACTCTAATTATATAATAACATTTTTATATTTATTTATTATGTGAATTTTTAAATTTCATCGTAGTGATTTAGGTTAGCGCCTCTGCAATAATTTGATAACGAATGATATTAAAACATCATAATGTTTATCCCCGCTCATTTAATTCTCTACAAAAAAATGAGATCCCTCAGATAATTGAGCGACCATCGATCAATTGACTTTATTTCACTGATTATTTTTCCTTGGTATTCCACTCAAATCACTTGATATAAAACGATGCCTAGGAAAAAGGAAATAGACAATACTAAAAAAGATTGAGATAATCACAGTCAGTTTTCAAAAATAGTCCAAAACTTAAAATCTAAACAGCTATTTTAAGGTCATAGGAATATTTATTGAATCTGCCTATCATTATCTCAATCTCATTCTTCAAATTATCGTTTAATTTTTTTTCTTACCTTTCAACCAACTAGCCAAAGCTGTACCTACCGCACCAAAGCCAAGCAGTGCAAACGCACTTGCTACTTCACCTGTCTTCGGTAAATTACCACTTCTGCCATTAGTTCCGGCTGATGCAGCATTCGTAGGAACACTTCCGTTACCACTTCCAGAAGTATTTACACTTCCACCATTTGGAGTAGGGGTAGTTCCAGATTGATTGTTCCCTGACTGATTGTTCCCTGACTGATTATTGCCAGTTTGATTGCTTCCTGAAGGAGCGCCAATGTTATTTCCTGTGTTTCCTGTATTTCCACCAGTGCCTCCGTTATCTCCACCATTATCTCCGTTTCCTCCATTGTCTCCTGAAAGTGACGTAGTAAGAACGATTGGATCCGATTCTTCCCCTGCGTTAAAGTTCGCACTCTCATCTGAAGTTGCAGTTATCCAATATGTGGTATTCGCACTTAACCCTACAAATGCCCCGTCTACTGCCGCTACGCCATCTGCATAAGCAACCACTCGTGCCAATGGATTCGCTTGTGGATCTGTGTCGTAAATCAAGAAGGTCACATCTTGAAGTAACTCCTCTACATGGTCGTGGTACCACTGTTCACCAGGTGTATCTGGTGTCTCATCGTGATGAAGAAGGGCAGTACCCGCAATCGTAATCACTTCATGGGTGTTGTTTTGTGCCGCTAACTCTTCATCGATTCTTAAGAAGGCACCTGCTGCTTTGACGATTCCTTCGACCTCGAATAAGTCGGTCACTTGGTACTCACCATTTTCATTTGCTGATACACCAACGACTTCATAGTTTTCTTGATTCACGGTTCCCCAATCAATCTGCCAACTATCCCCTTCGATCGTATTCGTTCCAGCAATAGGATCAGTGAACTGGAATACCTCTTCCTGCCAATTGATTTCGTCACCTTCAATTAAACCCGATAACGTTGGACGTTCAAAATCAAGGATTTCTCTTGTTCCATTAAACGTTTGCTCAAATACCCTGCCTTTTTCCACAGTGATTTCAGCTGGAGTCACTTCAATCGTTGCCCTACCCCAGTTTTGTCCGGGTTCTAATGTGGTTAAACGTCTCAACGGAACCGCAGTGAGTTCATAAACACCCACACTGTCAATCTCCATGATCAAGTCATTGCCATCTTCGGAAATACTGATTGCTCCGCCACTCGACTCAATAAGAAAATCTTCAGGATTGCCGCCTCGACCAATCAAAGAGAAGACTTTTGCCAATAGAATGCGCGTTTCTGGTCCACTATACGTCACTTGAATCGTTTCTCCTAGCGCATTCATTGGTAATGTATCGACTTCATTACCTAATCCTAACTTGGGATAGTTTGTTTCAGTATCCCAGAGCCAAACCGAGTTGAAATCCCAGCCATTCTCGATATAGGTCGTTTGCGTACGTAACTCGATGACATCAACCGGTTCAAGTATACCAAGATCATCTGGTAGTTGTTCAGGAACAGCCCCACCGTCTAAAACTTTTGCAAGATGATAGTAGTAATTATTTACCTTATTTCCTTCACCACCACCAAAAACATCAACATTCCCAGTTCCACTAACATCACCCATTGAATAACTATTTTGAATGGTAGTTGCTCCCAAAGCTCTACCTACGAAGCCCCCAGTATAATTTGTGCCGATAACATTTCCTGTACTATAACTTCGCTGCGTCTCAAGAACGCCACTATCGATCATCCCCACGAGCCCACCTGTATTTTCATTTCCGTTTACATTCCCGGTGGCATAAGAATCGTAGATAGCTGCATCAGAATCGTTTAAACCGATAAGTCCACCTGTATAGTCACCACTACTAGTGACATTTCCTGTCGCATAGGAGCGAGTGACCCTTCCACCAGAATTGTTACCAATCAAACCACCTGTATTCACCTGGGTACTTGTCACATCTCCAGTGGCATAACTGTCGATTATTTGCCCGCTAGTACTTACGCCAAGCAAGCCACCTACTCCTTGACTTCTGATTGAATTAAACCTAATACTAGCGGAAGAAGAGGAACGAGAAACAATACTGGCTCCTGCGTAACCAATTAAACCACCAATAAAACCATACATCGTTGATTCGATGCTTCCGCCAATAATCCTAGAATCACTCACTCTAGTAACAGAATCGGTAGAATCTCTGACACGTCCGATCAATGCCGCAGTTCCAGCACCATCTCCTGCCACAACTCGCGGATTTTCAATAGTGATTCCAGAAATCGTAGCCCCATCGGTTGTCGCAAAAAGACCTCTATAGCCTTGCCCTGACACGGTATCAGACGAATTAGCCGTAATCGTTAAATTCCTGATCACAGTGCCAGGTTCAGCGGTCAAACTGCCTCTAAAATTTCTATTTACAGCGTCAAACGACGTAGAATAATAACCGACAGGAATCCACGCTGAAGTTAATGTAATGTCATTCATGATTCTATAATGCGCTGTCAGATCCGCTCGCATTTCATTCAACTGTTCTTCATTCGTTATTTGATAAGGTGAAACAGCTGTTCCATCTCCTACACCCGTAAACCTTGAACTGACCGAAATTTCTTCCAAATCTTCGTTCTCTTCTTGCGACTCAGCTATTGGTTCGGCAAACGTTTCTGCTTCATCCATCTCAGGTAAGTCTGCCTCTTCCGGTTCATCAGACAAAGATAAAGGTTTTTCTGGAAATGGTTCTTCTGCGTTTTCCTCAGTTTCTACCCTGATATCGCTCGCATCTTCCAATGCCTCTACCTCATTGGATTCAACCTCATTATCCATGATTTCATCTTTAAGATTTTCTATTTCATCTAACTCTTCGACTGTTTCCTCATTTTCAGCTACTGGGTGATTCATTGGATCGACACTATCTAAAACACTTGCAAATGTCGGTGCAGTTTGTGCTAACATCATCGAACTTAAAAGTACACTTGCAAGCAGTTTTTTCTTGTTCAACTTCCTCATAGAAAATCCACCTTTCAAATTATGATTTAAATCATTATTCACCTAATAAAAATAAGAGAGGCAAGTGAAATAAAACAGAAAACTACTCGAAAAAAGAGATTGAAACAAGGATGCATAATTTCTAAAAATAGTCCAACACCTAAAACTAAAAAGCTGATTTAAGGATTTGAGGATTACTTCTTGAGCCTACGCATAATTATCTCAATCTCACTTTTCAAATTATCGTTTAATTATTTTTCTTACCTTTCAACCAACTAGCTAGAGCTGTACCTACAGCACCAAAGCCAAGCAGTGCAAACGCACTTGCTACTTCGCCTGTCTTCGGTAAATTACCACTTCTGCCATTACTTCCGGCTGATGCAGCATTCGTAGGAACACTTCCGTTACCACTTCCAGAAGTATTTACACTTCCACCATTTGGAGTAGGGGTAGTTCCAGATTGATTGTTCCCTGACTGATTATTGCCAGTTTGATTGCTTCCTGAAGGAGCGCCAATGTTATTTCCTGTGTTTCCTGTATTTCCACCGGTTCCTCCGTTATCTCCACCATTATCTCCATTTCCTCCGTTTCCTCCATTATCTCCTGAAAGTGATGTAGTAAGCATGATTGGGGCAGATTCTTCCCCTGAGCTAAAATTCGTACTCTCATCTGAAGTCGCAGTGATCCAATACGTGGTATTCGCACTTAACCCTACAAATGCCCCGTCTACTGCCGCTACGCCATCTGCATAAGCAACCACTCGTGCCAATGGATTCGCTTGTGGATCTGTATCGTAAATCAAGAAGGTCACATCTTGAAGCAACTCCTCTGCATGGTCGTGGTACCACTGTTCACCAGGTGTATCTGGTGTCTCATCGTGATGAAGAAGGGCAGTACCCGCAATCGTAATCACTTCATGGGTGTTGTTTTGTGCCGCTAATTCTTCGTCGATTCTTAAAAAGGCCCCTGCTGCTTTGACGATTCCTTCGACCTCGAATAAGTCGGTCACTTGGAAATTATCACTTTCATCAGCTAATACACCAACGACTTCATAGTTCTCTTGATTTACGGTTCCCCAATCGATTCGCCAATTATCACCAGTAATCGTATTTGTCCCCGCAATGCTATCAGTAAATTGGAATAGCTCTTCCTGCCAAGCGATTTCATCGCTTTCGACTACCCCTGATAACGTTGGAAGCTCAAAATCAGTAACTTCCGTTGTTCCATTAAAAGTACGTTCAAATACTCTTCCTTTTTCTACTGTAATTTCAGCTGGCGTTACTTCAATCGTTGCTTTCCCCCAATTTTGTCCAGGTTCTAATGTCGTTAAACGACTTAAAGGAACCGCAGTGATTTCGTAAATTCCTACACTGTCGATCGCCATGATCAAGTCATTTCCGTCTTCAGAAATACTGATCGCTTCACCATCCGATTCAAAAAGGAAATCTTCAGGATTGCCGCCTCGACCAATCAAGGAGAAGACTTCCGCTAACGGAATGCGCGTTTCTGAGCCACCATAAGTTACCTGGATCGTTTCACCGATCGCATTGATTGGTAACGTATCGACCTCAGTTCCTAATCCTAATTTAGGATAATTCGTTTCTGTATCCCAGACCCAAACGGAGTTGAAATCCCAAACATTCTCGATATAGGTCGTTTGCGTACGTAACTCGATGACATCAAGAGGCTCAAGTTTACCCATATCATTCGGTAGTTGTTCTGGGGCTACTCCACCGTATAAAACTTTCGCAAGATGATAGTAGTAATTATCGACAATAGTTCCGCCTATACCAAAAACATCGACATTCCCAGTTCCACTCACATCTCCCATTGCAAAACTGTTTCGGATCCTAACTGATGCTCCAGACACTCTGCCTACAAAGCCTCCTGTGTAGTTTGTCCCAACGACATTCCCTGTACTATAACTTTGTGCAACTTCAATTACCCCAGTATCGAGCATTCCAACTAATCCACCAGTATATCTACTACCTTGTACATTCCCTGTAGCATAAGAATCATAGATAGATGCCGTATAAGAATTTCCTCCAATAAGGCCGCCAGTGTAATCACCACCACTAGTTACGTCTCCGGTTGCATACGAACGCTTGATCGTTCCACCAAGATTATAGCCAATCAACCCTCCTGTATGTGCTCGGTTACTAGTTACATTCCCTGTAGCATAGCTATCGATGATTTGACCACGACCACTTACTCCAATCAAGCCACCTGTTCCTTCACTTGTTGTTGCAGCTAACGTAACAGTAGCTGAGGAAGAGGAGCGAGAAACAATACTATATTCGGAGTAACCAATCAACCCTCCAATATATCCCTGTACGGTCGACTCAATATTCCCACCAATAACCTTAGTATCACTCACCATTGTAACAGCATTTGGCGAATCTATTACACGTCCGATTAACGCACCTGTTCCAGCACCGTCTCCCGCAATAACATTTGGATTTTCGATAGTGATTCCAGAAATCGTCGCACCATCAGTTGTTGCAAAAAGCCCTCTATACCCTCGAGTCGCTGCTGTATCCGGTGAATTAGATTTGATCGTTAAATTCCTGATCACAGCACCAGGTTCAGACGTCAAACTACCTCTAAAATTTCTATTTATAGTATCATACGATGTAGAATAATAGCCGACTGGTATCCACTCTGACGTTAAGGTGATATCATTCATAATTCTATAATGCGCAGTCAGATCGTCACGCATGGCATTCAGCTGTTCTTCATTTGTGATTTGATAAGGCGAGACAGCTGTTCCGTCTCCTACACCGGTAAATCTTGAACTGATCGAAGCCTCTTCTAAGTCTTCGTTCTCTTCTTGCAACTCAGGCATTTCTTCGACCAGTATTTCTACTTCATCACTTTCAGACAAGTTTGTTTCTGCCAGTTCGTCAGACGAAGGTAGCAAATCCTCTGCTAGCACTTCTTGTTCGATTTTCTCAGTCGCTACCACTATATTGCTCTCATCATCTAGAATATCTGGTTCATTTGATGACACCTCTTCATCTATGATTTCATCGATAAGATTTTCCATTTCATCTAATTCTTCAATTGTTTCCTCTGCTTCAGTGACTGTGTGATTGATTGGATCGATATCTTCTAAAACGCTTGCAAAAGTCGGTGCTGTTTGTGCTAACACCATCGAACTTAACAGCACACTTGCAATCAGTTTTTTCTTGTTCAGCTTAACCATAAAAAACCACCTCTTATTTTCTAATTATATTTTAATTTATATGTACATTATCTCATAAAACTTTCTTTAAATGAATTTTTTTACTGTTTGAAAAGCTTTTTGTATTAGATAACTCTAATTATA
>NZ_JAFLWG010000080.1:0-25243 GCF_017316315.1 Enterococcus sp. DIV1298c
AACATTAAGTTTTGAAAACCCGGAAGCAACACTAACGGACGAAGAAATCAATCAAGCGATGAGCAAAGTTGAGAAGGCGTTGGCAGAAACAGTCAATGCAAGTATTCGTTAATATTAAATCGACAAAAAAATTGGAACAAGGTCATTGAATGACCTTGTTCCAATTTTTTTATTTGTTGAAGTAATTGATGCCCATTGCTGCTTTTACTTCCGAAAGTGTAGCTGCGGCAACTTTTGCGGCTTCTTCACTACCATGACGTAAGATATCCATCACCGCTTGTGGGTCCTTCGCCAACTCTTCACGACG
Source organism: Enterococcus sp. DIV1298c (assembly GCF_017316315.1). NCBI lineage: Bacteria > Bacillati > Bacillota > Bacilli > Lactobacillales > Enterococcaceae > Enterococcus > Enterococcus sp. DIV1298c. The sequence goes on from NZ_JAFLWG010000080.1 coordinate 308, forward strand.
TGCGCGGATCGGCGCGAACTCAGCCTCCAACACATCAATCAAGTAACGTTTGATTTTCACATCACCTAGACCGCCACGACGATAATGAGCCTTCATTTCTTCGATCGCTTCTTTATCTGTACCAAAAACATCTAAGTAAGTAAAGACCATATTGCCTTCGACTTGTCCTGGATCTTGGACATGGATGTGATTTGGGTCGGTATACATACTCATGACTTTTTTCTGCAAGACATCAGCAGGATCAGAAATGTAGATGCCGTTACCTAATGATTTACTCATTTTTCCGTTACCATCGATGCCTGGTAAACGTCCCATTCCTTTAGGAGGGAAGACGCCTTTAGGCTCAACGAGTACTTCACCATACGTATGATTGAAGCTTTGGACGATTTCTTGTGTTTGTTCTAACATTGGTTTTTGATCTTCACCAACTGGGACTAGGTTTGCTTTAAACGCAGTGATGTCAGCAGCTTGTGAGACAGGGTAGATGAAGAAACCTGTTGGGACACTTTCACCAAATTTCTTTTGCTCGATCTCTGTTTTTACAGTTGGGTTACGACGGACGCGACCCACACTCACTAAGTTTAAGTAATACATTGTCAACTCTGCTAATTCAGGGATCTGCGATTGGATGAACAATGTTGATTTGGCAGGATCTAACCCGACCGCTAAGTAATCTAAAGCAACTTCTAATACATTGGAAGATACTTTTTCCGGATTTTTGGCATTATCAGTCAATGCTTGCATATCCGCGATCATCACAAATAACTGATTCGCTTCATCTGCTTGCATTTCTACACGTTTTTTTAATGACCCGACATAATGGCCTAAGTGTAGTTTGCCAGTAGGACGGTCTCCTGTTAAAATAATATTTTTCAAAAAAGAACACCTCTTTGTAATTTGTCAGACTAATACTTAATATCTTACCGTTTTTTTACCGAATAGACAACAGTCCAGACAGAAATCATCGAAAAAAGTAGCTGAAAAATCGTTATTTATACCAATTATAAAAGAAAAGGGATGGGTAATTTTCTTGGAAACTTTACAAGTTGCCAAAGTTTCAGATATAATGTGTTCTATTATATTACTTTAAAAGAAATCTTACTAAATAATAATGGGAGTGTAATGATATGACAATGATTAAATTTGACAGTGTGGAAAAGTATTACGGCAAATTCCATGCTTTGAAAAACATCAATCTTGAATTTGAAAAAGGAGAAGTCGTCGTTGTCATTGGTCCATCAGGATCAGGGAAAAGTACGATGCTACGCTGTATCAACGGCTTAGAAACAATTACTTCAGGAAAACTTTTGATCAATGATGTCGATATTCGTGACAAGAAAACGAAACTGACGGAGATCAGAAAAAATGTTGGGATGGTATTTCAACATTTCAATCTTTACCCAAATAAAACGGTTCTGGAAAATATCACACTAGCACCGATCAAAGTGTTAAAACAAGATGAAGCGACTGCTGTGAAAAATGCAGAGAAATTTTTAAAAACGGTCAACATGTTAGACAAAAAAGATTCGTATCCATCAATGTTATCTGGAGGACAACAACAGCGTGTGGCGATTGCTCGCGGCTTAGCGATGAATCCTGAAATGCTGTTATTTGACGAGCCAACATCTGCGTTAGACCCAGAAATGATCGGTGATGTTTTGGACGTAATGAAAAAACTGGCAAGAGATGGGATGTCAATGATCGTCGTGACCCATGAGATGGGCTTTGCCAAAGAAGTGGCTGATCGTGTCATCTTTATGGCTGACGGTCAAGTATTAGAAGATAGTCGCGATGTACGCAATTTCTTTGATGATCCAAAAGAAGAACGTGCAAAACAATTTATCAGTAAAGTAATCAACCATTGATAGGAGGCATAATATGCGAAAGACAACATTCACTCGTTTATTCTTTCTTTTTGGACTAGTATTTCTAGTGTTAAGTGGCTGTAAAGGCAGTAGCTTAGCAGAAAAAGATATCTTGACTCGCAGTAAAGAAACGAATGAGATCGTTTGGGGCGTCAAGTATGATACTCGTTTGTTCGGCATGATGGATATCGAAAGCCGAACAGTCCAAGGATTTGATATCGATATCGCCAAAGCAATCACGAAAAAAATCTTAGGTGATGACGGAAAAGCATCCTTTGTCGAAGTTACTTCAAAAACCAGAATCCCATTATTGAAAAATGGAAATATCGACGCCATCATCGCAACGATGACGATTACTGAAGAACGTAAAAAGCAAGTTGATTTCTCATCCGTCTATTTTGATGCTGGGCAATCATTATTAGTGAAAAAAGGAAGCCCGATCAAAAGCGTAGAGGACTTAAATGCGGAAACGACCATTCTAGCAGTAAAAGGATCAACTTCAGCCGTAAACATCAGAAAACATGCGCCGGATGCTCAAATCTTGGAATTAGAGAACTATGCAGAAGCATTTACTGCTTTACAATCTGGTCAAGGCGATGCCATGACGACGGATAATGCAATTTTACTTGGGATGGCAGCAGAAAATCCTGACTATGAATTAGCAGGTGGAACTTTTACAGAAGAACCTTATGGGATCGCCATCAATAAAGGACAAGAAGACTTTTTGAATGCCGTCAATCAAGCATTAGAAGAAATGGTTGAAGACGGTACGTATGATAAGATTTATGAAAAATGGTTCCCAGATACGACTCAGGGAAAAATTGATTAAGGAGGGAATACAATGAGTGATTTGATACAAACTTATGGGCCAGCCTTCCTTGATGGATTCAAAGTAACGATCCTATCAAGTGTCTTGGCGCTTTTATTCAGTTTGATCATCGGAACGTTGATGGCGATTTTTCAATTGTCACACAATCGTTGGATAAGAGGCTTTGCGAAAGCCTATGTTGAGTTTTTTAGAAATATCCCATTACTGATCATCGTGATGTTCTTCTATGTTGTATTACCGCTTTACTGGATCAGTTTTGACGGATTTCAGGCAGGGACGATTGGTCTTACGATCTATACTTCAGCATTTATTGCAGAAACGGTTCGTTCAGGAATCCAAACCGTGCCAAAAGGACAGATGGAAGCAGGGCTTTCTTCAGGATTTACGTACTCAGAAACCATGCGTTACATCGTGTTGCCGCAAGCATTTAAAATCGTGATCCCGCCATTAGGCAATCAATTCATCAATTTAGTCAAAAATTCATCGATTTTAGCTATCGTTGCTGGGTTGGATCTAATGTACCAAGGCGATTTGATCGCTAGTGAAACGTTCAACACTTTTGACACGTATATCATTGTCGGGTTGTTTTATTTGATCATTACCTTACCATTGTCTTACTTGATGGTTTATCTTGAGAAAAAATGGGCAGTTCGTTCATAGAAAGGAGAATCTCAATGGATTTTAGTGGTGCATTTTCATGGATGAATATTCGCTTTTTGTTAGAAGGCTTAAAAGTAACGATCGAAGTTTCGTTATTCTCAATTATCTTCAGTTTTCTGATCGGTGGATTGACAGGTGTTCTTCGTTTCGCGAATATTCCGTATTTATCAAAAATACTAGGTCTGATCATCGATATCATTCGTAATCTGCCTTTATTGCTTATTATCTTTTTCACCTATTTTGCTTTACCGCAAATTGGTATCCAAATGAATATTTTTTGGTCCGCGGTTGCGGCATTGACTATTTTTGAATCTGCAATGTTATCAGAGATTTTCCGTGCCGGTCTGAATGCTGTGCCTAAAGGGCAGATGGAAGCCGGTCTCTCTACAGGACTTACTTATGTAGAGACGATGCGGACCATCATCTTACCTCAAGCATTCAAGTCGATGATCCCTGCCATTGTGAGTCAATTGATCTCATTGATCAAGGATACATCGTTAGCAGTGATCATTTCTTTACCAGAGTTGACGCACCAAGCACGTATCGTCTATGGTCAAAATACCAATTACGTCTTACCGATGTTCGTCATGATGACTTTCATGTATTTTGTCGTATGTTACGCACTTTCTCTACTATCCTCATATTTGGAAAGAAGAAAGTACAGTTATTGATAGGAAAGCATAAAAATCGAATAGTGAACGGTTCGTAATAGGGAATCCACGAAATTTGGTCTTCAAATTTTTCGTGGATTCCTTCTTGAGTTAGTAAACAAATTTTTCCAAGGCAAACGTTCGAACGAATTGTCGGAAAAGACGTGGAAAGAAGGTGATAGTACTTGATAAATCACCTCAAAAAGTCCACAATATAGAAGGTAGAATTTTTTGAAAAAGGATGATTCGATTGACAGATAAACGTCCGATCGGTTTTATTGATTCAGGAGTTGGTGGTCTAACGGTCGTCAAAGAAGCACTGAAGCAATTACCGAATGAAAACATATTATACGTTGGCGACACAGCACGTTGTCCATATGGTCCAAGACCAGCAGAGCAAGTGATCGCCTATACATGGGAAATGACGAATTATTTAGTTGAAAAAGGCATCAAGATGCTCGTGATTGCCTGTAACACGGCAACAGCCGTGGCCTTAGAAGAAATCAAAGCAACTCTATCGATCCCGGTGATCGGTGTCATTTTGCCAGGGACGAGAGCCGCAGTAAAACAAACAAAAAATCAGCGAGTCGGTGTGATCGGCACGCTCGGTACAGTCAAAAGCGCAGCCTATGAAACAGCCTTGTTGGACAAAGCACCTGACCTAAAAGTCACGAGCTTAGCCTGTCCAAAATTTGTTTCTGTTGTCGAAAGCAAAGAATATCGTTCATCAGTTGCCAAAAAAATCGTCGCTCAAACATTGGCTCCGTTAGAGTTAAGAGGAATCGATACATTGATTTTAGGCTGTACACATTATCCGTTACTTCGCCCCATCATCCAAAATGTTATGGGGGATAAAGTCACCCTGATCGACTCTGGTGCTGAAACGATCGGTGAGGTGTCCATGTTGCTTGATTATTTTGAAATCAGTAATTCACCAAAAAATGGTCGCACGTTATGCCGTTTTTATACAACAGGCTCAGCTAAAATGTTCCATGAGATTGCCCAAGATTGGTTGGGATTAAAAGAACTGATCGTTGAATCGATCGACTTAGGAGGGAAAGTGCAATGATGCGTCACGACGGAAGGAATGTCCAAGACTTACGAGAAATCACCATTGAAACGAACGTGCTGAAACATCCGGAAGGTTCGGTGTTGATCAGCTTTGGCGAAACAAAAGTGATATGTGCAGCAACCATCGAAGATTCCGTACCACCTTTTTTAAAAGGAAGTGGCAAAGGCTGGGTAACAGCAGAATACAGCATGTTACCTCGAGCAACGAACACGAGAAATCGTCGTGAAAGCAGTAAAGGAAAACTAAGTGGCCGTACGATGGAGATCCAACGTCTGATCGGCCGTTCCTTGCGGGCAGTCGTCGATTTAGAAAAATTGGGTGAACGGAGTATCATCGTCGATTGTGACGTGATCCAAGCAGATGGGGGAACCCGAACAGCTAGTATCACAGGTGCATTTGTAGCTTTAAGATTAGCAATCGAGAAGTTATTGCAAGCAAAAGTGTTGCCAAATGATCCAATCAAAGAACATTTAGCTGCAATCAGCGTCGGTATTTTAGCAGACGGGACATGTGTCACTGATTTAGATTATCACGAAGATGTTGCGGCAGCAGTCGATATGAACTTAGTGATGACTGAATCAGGTAGATTTGTAGAAATCCAAGGAACTGGGGAAGAAGCAACCTTTGATGGCGAACAGTTGAATGAAATGCTTGTGTACGGAAAAACAGCCATCGAATCCTTGATATTGGAACAAAAAAATGTTTTATTGAGTGAATTTGCCGAGGCAACAGAGGCACAACAAGAGAAAACGATCGTCATTGCCACTCGAAATGCAGGTAAGGCAGAAGAATTCCGCACGTTATTTGCAAAAGAAGGGTATACAGTCAAAACATTATTTGACTATCCTGAGATACCAGATGTCGAAGAGACAGGCACGACATTTGAAGAAAATGCGCGTTTGAAAGCAGAAACGATTGCACGAGTATTGAATCAGCCAGTGCTGGCGGATGACTCTGGCTTAAAAGTCGATGCCTTAGGCGGCAGACCAGGAGTTTATTCTGCGCGTTTTGCCGGGGAACATAAAAGTGATGCCGGCAATAATGCGAAATTACTTTTTGAGCTAACAGATGTACCTGATGAAGAACGCACCGCACAATTCCACTGTACATTAGTTTTTGCGGCGCCAGACAAAGAAAGTCTAGTAGTAGAAGCAGACTGGCCTGGTCGAATCGGGCGAATCCCTAAAGGTGAAAATGGCTTTGGTTACGATCCATTATTCATTCCAGACGGCTACGACCAGACAGCCGCAGAGATCTCAAGTGAAGAAAAAAATGAGCATAGTCACCGAGGGTTAGCAATGGCAAAACTAAGTCAAGAATGGCAAGCATGGTTGGAAGGAGTGGAGTAGATGCGTTATTTAGTAGTTAGTGACAATCACGGGGATCGAGCAATCGTGCAAGAACTGCTTACCCGTTATCAAAATGAAGTCGATTATTTCTTTCATTGCGGGGATTCAGAACTTGACGCAAAAGATGAAGTTTGGGAAACTTATATCGGTGTTCAAGGAAATTGTGATTTTGGTACCGATTTTGAAACGAAACGAGTAGTCGATACAGGGCTCGACCGCGTATATATGACACACGGACATTTATCAAATGTCCGCTTTGGTTTGACACAGTTAGCGCTTGAAGCAAAAGAACAACAAGCAACGATCGCTCTTTTTGGTCATACGCATCAATTAGGTTGTGAATTTGAACAAGGGATCTTGTTCTTGAATCCGGGAAGTATTTCTCAACCGCGAGGCATGATCCAAATTCCTGCGTATGCACTGATCGATAGTACGAAAGACAAAATTGCAGTACAATATTATAATCGATCACACCAAAAGATCGATAACATGGCGTTTGAGTATAAACGTTGAGAAACAAACTCTAATTTTTGCTAAAAATAGAAATGTTTGTCTGGATTTTGCATCCGTTTTCGGTAAAATAGAGATGTTGAAAGAAATTGAAATGGAGGCCAATGTGTAATGATTGGACCAATCGTAAGAGAATTATTACTGCAAAATCAAGAGACCTTTTTGGTTCCAGCAGAAAACGTGGCAAATGTTATGTATCAACATCCGTTATCACATGGATTATTAGTTTTATCGAAAGTGGGATATACCAAAATCCCTGTTTTAGGAAAAGATGATCGCTTTGTCGGCTTAGTCAGCCTATCGAACGTCGTCAACAAAATGATGGATCTGCAAACAATCAGTATGGAGCCATTAGAAGGTTTGACGGTAGCTGACGTGATGGAAACAGATGTACCAACGATCGATGAGCATTGGGATCTAGAAGAAGTACTTCATCTATTGGTTGATGCGTCATTCCTACCAGTTGTCACTGAGGATAAAGTTTTCAAAGGAATCATCACACGAAAAGAATTATTGAAAGCAGTCAATTATATGGTACACGAATTAGAACGTCAAAATATCGTGTCACCTAAAATAGATGAATTGAGAGAAAGAATCGATATTGTTAGTTAAAGAGTAGTCGATTTTACTAACTAAATAAAAACTAAGCAACCTCCAAAAGCTAGATCTTTATGATCATTTTGGAGGTTGCTTGGTTTTTAAAGATGGATGGAGCTGATCAAATAATACAGTGGTACTATTTTTTTTAATATATCTTTATTTCAAAAATGATATAAAAACTATTTCAACACGATCGGTGTATTCGGAATGCTGTAACCAGCGGCTGTCAGTTCTTTGACGTAAGAACTTAAAAATTCTTCTTTTAGCTCAAATTGCTTACCGTTCAAGACGTAACAAATCGTGCGAATTGCAAAGTTACTGTTTCCGATATCGACAAGGCCAAAGATCGTTGGCTCTGTTTGTAATTCCTCTTCGTATTTCACAGCTAATGTTTCATTGACTTTTTGGATGATCTCATAGATCTTATCATAACCTTCTTCTGGAACGATACGGATATCAAGAACAACTTGCATATTCGAACGAGAAAGGTTACTGATCGTTGTGATGCTACGGTTTGGGATAAAGTGGACTGTGCCATCGACACCTTTTAATTGCAAGGTACGGATACCAACTGATACAACTGTTCCTTCAATGGTCAAATTCGTTAACTTGACGTAATCGCCAACGTCCACTTGTTGTTCCATGATGATAAAGAAGCCAGTGATCACATCACTCATAAACCCTTGTGCACCTAAACCAATCGCGACACCTGCAATCCCTGCACCGGCTAACAATGAACCAATCGGCACACCGATGACGGAAAGAATCGCGTAAATAAAGAAGAAACCAATCGTATAATTGAAGATGGTATTTAAAAGACTTTGTAATGTCTTTAAACGGCTGCCGTTAAGGACGGCTTTTTTTGAATACTGTTTAAAAGACTTATCGATCAAGTATTTACCGATGCGATTGATAAGACCAAATAGGAGAACCAAAAAAATCAGATATAATCCTTTTTGGATCATCGTAGAAAAGATGCCATCCCAATCAATATCATTCCAAAACCGTTGGAAAGCATTGACTTGATTAACTGCTTGATCTGTCAAGGTTTCTCCGGTTGAGCTGGTTGTTTCTGCTGTAGCAATGAATGAAAACATAAAATCCCCTTTTCTAAATCTTCTTTGTTGTATTGTAACAAGAACAGCGCAAAAATCAAAATAAATCATTACATAAGTCCATAGGAACACTTGCAATAACAACGGAGTAAAATAAACGATGACAAATGAGAGAGATAGTGCTAAAATATTTCAAAACTGACGATTGGTGGTATGAACATGCAAATAGATTGGGATAACTTAGGATTTTCTTACATCAAAACACCTTGGCGCTTTGTTGCCAAATGGAAGGATGGAGAATGGGAAAAGGGCGAACTGACTGAGGATAATCATTTATCTCTTCATGAAGGCTCACCTGCGCTTCATTATGGTCAACAGTGTTTTGAAGGATTAAAAGCTTACCGCAGAAAAGATGGGAAAGTCAATTTATTCCGTCCAGAGCAAAATAGTCGTCGCTTGAATCAAAGTGCGAGACGTTTATTGATGCCAATGGTTCCAGAAAATATGTTTATTGATGCTGTGAAAGAAGTCGTAAAAGCAAATGAAGCGTTTGTTCCTCCGTATGGATCAGGAGCAACCTTGTATCTACGTCCATTTTTGATCGGTGTAGGAGAAAACATCGGTGTTCATCCAGCACCTGAGTATCTGTTTGTCGTTTTCTGTACGCCAGTTGGTGCCTATTTCAAAGGTGGATTAAAACCAACGAACTTTATTGTATCTGAGTATGATCGAGCAGCACCTAACGGAACCGGCGCTGCGAAAGTCGGAGGAAACTACGCAGCGAGTCTATTGCCTGGAACAGAAGCGAAGGAATTGAACTATTCGGATTGTGTCTACCTTGATCCAGCCACTCACACAAAAATCGAAGAAGTGGGGGCAGCGAATTTCTTTGGTATTACGAAAGATAACCAGTTCATCACACCACAATCGCCTTCGATCTTACCAAGTATCACGAAGTATTCTTTGTTACAGATCGCTGAAGAACGTTTAGGCTTAAAAGCAGTGGAAGGGGACATCTATGTCGATCAACTCGATCAGTTTTCTGAAGCTGGCGCATGTGGCACGGCAGCAGTGATTTCGCCGATCGGTGGGATCTATTATAAGAACAACTTACATGTCTTTTATAGCGAGACAGAAGTAGGGCCTGTAACTAAACGCTTGTATGACGAATTGACATGTATCCAGTTCGGTGATATCGAAGCGCCAGAAGGTTGGATCGAAGTGGTTGAATAACAACTTGATTTAAGCAATAAAAAAAATCAGCTCTCATCATAGAGGGCTGATTTTTTGTTCGTTGATTAAGACAAGTGAACACCTTTATCGACATAAATGATGTCACCGATGATCCCACTTGATAGTGGGCTGATCAAGAACGCACACGTATTGCCGACTTCTTCGATCGTTACTCCTTGTTGATCAGGTGTACGTGACTCAGAAAGTTCGATCAATTTTTGGTAGTCTTTCACACCAGTTACTGCTAACGTTTTGATCGCACCAGCTGAAATTCCATTGACACGGATTCCTTTAGGTGAAAATTCTGAAGCTAAGTAGCGAATAGCTGCTTCTAGTGATGCTTTTGCGATCCCCATCATGTTGTAGTTAGGGATTGCTCGTTGTGAGCCAAGATAAGACATACTTACGATCCCACTGTTAGGTGCTAAGTATTTTTGTGCATATTTTGATACAGCGATCAAAGAATAGCTACTGATATCTTGCGCTAATTGATAGCCGTCTCGAGAGATATCAGACACATTACCTGAAAGCTCTTCTTTGTTGGCATAGGCGATCGCGTGGACTAAGCCATGGATCTCGCCCGCATATTCACCGATCGCATCCATTGCTTTTTCGATGCTCTCGTCGCTTGCTACATCGCATTCTACTGTGAAAGCATCTTCACCGACTAATTTGACTAATGATTTCTTCATGCGTTCATTTTGGTACGTATAGATGATCTCCGCACCTTGTTGCATCATTGCTTCTGCACAACCCCAAGCAATACTACGTTTATTCGCAACGCCCATGATCACGATTTTTTTTCCTTCTAAAAAAGACATATAGACACTCCTTTGATTCAATAAAAGTTTTGTGTGACGAAAATATAAGTGCAAAAAAATAACTTCTTGATTTCTTATTATTAAGTAAAATGCTTTGATTGTCAAACTATTTTTTTGATGAATAAAAAATGATTGCCAAATAATCAAGAATATGATACTTTGATAATCAAAGTATTGATTACGGCAATTGCCTGAAAGAAGGAGTAAACTATGTCATACGCACTATCAGCAACGGAAGTAATGGATCTTATTCCAAACCGTTATCCAATTTGTTATATCGATTACGTTGATTCGATCGATTCTGGAAAGAAGATCATTGCAACGAAAAATGTAACGATCAATGAAGATTTTTTCCAAGGTCATTTTCCTGACAACCCTGTCATGCCGGGGGCTTTGATCTTAGAAACCCTTGCACAAGCAGGCTCTATCTTGATCTTGAAATCAGAAGAGTTCTTAGGCAAACGTGCGTATATCGGGGGGATCAACAAAGCAAAATTCCGCCAAAAAGTCGTTCCTGGTGATGTGATGAAATGTCATTTTGAGATCATCAAAATGAAAGGTCCAGTAGGGACTGCTATTTCTGAAGCCTTTGTCGATGATAAAAAAGTATGTGAATGCGAATTTACATTTATCGTCAACGAACAAGCCTAAGGACAGTATTGCGCTTTAAGGAGGCAGAGATCGCTTCCTCAAGAAAAAAATAAATGAAGATAGGAAAGTGGACCATCATTTTCCTTAAAAAAAGAATCATCTTGCGGATAGGTTTCTATTCGCGGATGATTCTTTTTTGCGCTTTTCTAAAGGTTGCTACAAAAGATTAAGTTTTTTTAAACTTAAATGATAAAAAATCATTTTTTCGTAAAAAAATAAAAATAGTCTTATCTCGAAAATTCAGGAAAATCAAAAAAAGAGACGCCCAAAAAGTAATCTACTTTTCAGGTATCTCTTTTTTAATTCAGCGGTCAACGTACAATCGACTGCTATTTTGCTTCTTGTAAGATATTGATTTTTTCAATCTTCACATCTTCTGTTGGTTTGTCTGAGCTATCTGTTTCGACAGCTGCAATCGCATCAACGACATCCATGCCTTCAACTACTTGCCCAAAGACAGTGTATTCACCATCTAAGCTAGGGTAGCCACCGTCTTTATAAGCGTCGATGATTGCTTGTGGGTAATCATCTTTTAATAGGCCATCATGCATATCATCTGAATTTTGGACGATGAAGAACTGACTCCCGTTGCTGTTTGGATCTTGCGTACGAGCCATTGAGAGAGCCCCGCGAATGTTATAAAGTTGGTTTGAGATCTCTGTTTCAAAGCCTTCTCCCCAAATACTTTCTCCGCCAGTACCGTTTCCTTCAGGATCGCCACCTTGGATCATAAAGTCTTGGATCACACGATGGAAAGTAACACCTTCATAGTAACCATCTTTGGCGTGAGTCATAAAGTTCTCTACTGCTTTTGGTGCAAGCTCTGGGAACAATTTGATTTTGATCGTTCCTTTACTTGTGACCATTTCAACTAGATCTTCGTTATCAGCAACTTCTGTATTCAATTGAGGTAATTCTAATGAATTTAGATCAATACTTTCTACAGTGCTCGTCTCTGTTGTTTTTTCTGTTGTTTCGTTCGTACTTGAAGATGCGTTATCTGAACCATTCGAAGTACAACCTGCTACAAATAATAGCGTTGCAGCCATACTCATGCTTAAAAATAATTTTTTGTGTTTCATAAGTAATTCCTTTCTGATTTTGTTCGTTGTTATCTTTAATGATAGCAAATTATAAGATAAATACCTACACTTTTTCTTATAATAAACGAAATTATTTAATAAACATTAAAAGGTGTAGACCATTTGAAAGCGGTTTGTTATAATGTAAGTGGATACAAAAACGCACATCCAGGAGGGTAACATTACATGGGAAAATTAGGGATTTCAATTTATCCAGAACGTTCAACATTTGAAAAGGACAAAGAATATTTAGATTTAGCACATAAATATGGATTCAAACGTGTGTTCACAAGTTTATTACAAATTGCCGATGACAAAGAAAAAGTTCTGGCAGAATTTAAAAAAGTAGTTGATTATGCCAATGAATTAGAGATGGAAGTCATGGTCGATATCAACCCGGCGTTATTTGAACAGTTAGAAATCTCGTATGATGATCTATCTTTCTTTGAGGAGATGGGTGCTGATGGCATTCGTCTTGATATTGGTTTCACTGGAGCAGAAGAAGCAAAAATGACTCGTAATCCTTATAACATCAAAATCGAGATCAATATGAGTTCTGGCACGAATTATGTAGACAATATTATGAGCTATTCTCCAAACACTGATAATTTGTTAGGTTCGCATAACTTCTATCCTCATCGCTATTCTGGATTAGGGTACGATCATTTTGTCGCTTGCTCGGAAAAATTCCGTAAATATAATTTAAATACAATGGCTTTCGTCAATTCGCAAACGGCGGATTTTGGTCCATGGCCGACACAAGACGGGCTTTGCTCATTAGAAGATCATCGCGATCTAGAAATCGCAACACAAGTCAAACACTTGATGTTAACTGGTTTGATCGATGATATTTCGGTAGGGAATGCCTACGCAAGTGAAGAAGAGTTGCGCGCGATGTCAGAAGCCTTCTTTGCAAGCTATCCAACATTGAAAGTAGATGTCGCAGATGATATCACGGAAGACGAGCGCATTTGTTTATTTGATAATCTTCATAGTTATCGTGGCGACCGCTCAGAGTATATCTTGCGTTCAACAATGACACGTATCTACTACAAAGACAAACCTTTCCCAGCGCATAACACGAAAGATATGACGCGTGGGGATGTATTGATCGATAACGTTGGTTACGGGCAATACAAAGGCGAAACGCAAATCGCTTTAAAAGAAATGAAGAATGATGGACGAGTGAATGTAGTGGGGCGTATCTCAGATGATGAGTTGTTCTTACTTGATTTCTTAAAACCATGGTCAAACTTCAAGTTGATCGAAAGCAAATAAATACGTTTAGAACGATTAAAATAGTCAGTCGAAAGAGACCTGTAAAGCCGTAATCGCTTAACAGGTCTCTTCTTTTCAATCACAATTATTATTTATTCTACATTGCATCACACGGACTCTTTGTTTATACTAATTCCAGATAGTACGTTAATGTAAAAGCAAGGAAGGTATAAAATGAAACTTTGGATCAAGATTTTAATCGGTGCAGCATTACTGGTAACAGTCGTATTAGTCTTTGCGGGAAATTATTTTTATAATTATGCTGTTGTTCCTTCAGAAAAAGATTTTTTGGAAGGCGATACGCCAGGAACAACCAAAACAAATGAAGAATCAGCGGCGCAATCGTGGTTTGCAAACCCTGAAAATCGTAAAGAGTGGCACCAGACATCTGCAGATGGTTTGGAGCTATCCGCAATTTATTTGCCCGCTTCAGACAGCCACAAAACAGCAATCGTCGCTCACGGGTATATGGGGGATGCGGAAACAATGGCAAACTATGCGAAGATGTTCCATGATCTTGGCTACAATGTATTAGTACCCGATGCGCGTGGACATGGGAAAAGCGAAGGAGATTATATTGGTTTCGGCTGGCACGAACGTAAAGATTACGTGAAGTGGATCGATCAAGTGATCGAAACAAATGGGCAATCGGAGGAAATCGTCCTTTATGGTATCAGTATGGGGGCTGCAACTGTCATGATGACTAGTGGGGAAACGCTGCCTGCAAATGTTAAGGCGATCATCGAAGACTGCGGATATTCATCAGTCAATGAAGAGTTAAGCTATCAGCTGAATGAACTGTTTGGTTTACCGCCATTTCCATTGATCCAAGTTACTAGCCTGATGACAAAAATCAGAGCAGGCTATTTCTTTGGGGAAGCTGATTCAATCAAGCAACTAGAAAAAAATAAATTACCAATGCTGTTTATCCATGGCGATGCAGATACATTCGTTCCATACGAAATGTTAGACAAAGTTTATCAAGCGACAAATGGACCGAAAGAAAAATATGTCGTTCCAGGAGCAGAACATGCCAAAGCATATTCGGTTGATCCTGAGAAGTATCAACAAACTGTAAGTAGTTTTTTAGAAAAATACGTAAAATAGCGGTTGTGACCAAAGTGTTTCTTAAAGAACTTTTTTGAAACGTTTGGTCACAACGTTTTATTTTGTCTTGATTCATTCTTGCATTAAAATATAGAAAGAGTCAGGAATTTCCGTGAAACTTTCAGTTTAATGATGGACAAACGGTCCATTCACCGATAAAATAGACAGGACTTGTGTTTATTGTGGAGATTCAGGTAGTCATATAGTAAGAATAGATAAATGAAATAGGAGGACGAAAATATGTCCATGTTTTTAGATCAAGTAACGATCGACGTGAAGGCTGGTAAAGGCGGCGACGGGATGGTTGCCTTTCGTAGAGAAAAATATGTACCTGACGGTGGTCCTGCAGGTGGCGATGGTGGTCAAGGCGGCGATGTGATCTTAGTCGTTGACGAAGGATTACGTACGTTGATGGACTTCCGTTTCAACCGTCACTTTAAGGCTCAACCAGGAGAAAATGGTATGAGTAAAGGGATGCACGGACGTGGGTCAGATGATACGTATGTCAAAGTGCCTCAAGGAACAACAGTCCGTGATGCAGAAACAGGTGCGTTATTAGGTGATCTGATTGAAGATGGCCAAACGTTAGTAGTTGCCAAAGGTGGACGTGGCGGACGTGGAAATATCCGCTTTGCTTCTCCAAGAAACCCTGCACCAGAGATTGCAGAAAATGGAGAACCGGGACAAGAGCGTAAAATCGAATTAGAATTAAAAGTTTTAGCAGACGTAGGTCTAGTTGGCTTTCCTTCAGTAGGAAAATCAACCTTACTTTCAGTGATTTCTTCTGCCAGACCAAAAATCGGTGCGTATCATTTTACGACATTAGTGCCCAATTTAGGGATGGTCACAACAAGTGACGGACGGAGTTTTGCTGCGGCGGATCTTCCTGGTTTGATCGAAGGTGCTTCTCAAGGTGTCGGCTTAGGTACACAATTTTTACGCCATATCGAGCGTACCCGCGTGATTTTGCATGTCATTGATATGAGTGGCATGGAAGGCCGCGACCCTTATGAAGATTACTTGGCGATCAACCACGAGTTGTCTTCGCATAACTTGCGCTTGTTGGAACGCCCACAAATCATCGTTGCCAATAAAATGGACATGCCAGATGCAGAAGAAAACTTAGTGAAGTTCAAAGAGCAATTAAATAAAAACAAAGAAGATGAATTTGCGGATGACATACCAGTATTTCCAATCTCTGGCGTGACACGTAAAGGATTAGATGCGTTGCTGAATGCGACAGCTGATCTATTAGAAGTAACACCAGAATTCCCATTATATGAGGAAGAGATCGAGGAAGAAACCGTTCATTATGGCTTCAACCCAGAAGGTCCTGAATTTACGATCGATCGTGAGCCGGATGCAACATGGGTATTGTCAGGTGAGAAAATCGAGAAGTTATTCCAAATGACCAACTTCGACCATGATGAAACAGTTATGCGTTTTGCGCGTCAATTACGTGGTATGGGTGTTGATGAAGCATTACGTGCCCGAGGAGCGAAAGACGGCGATTTAGTACGCATTGGCGAATTTGAGTTTGAATTTGTAGAGTAAGCTCTTTTTAGACAATAACGATTGCAACGAATGACAGCATAAGAAAATATTCCACTCTAGGAAGTAAGGCAAGATCAGAGAAAGAAATACACCATATTTTGCGGATTTTGTCTTACTCACATAAGAGTTGGTTTTTGCTTACTGTTTATTCGATTTTAGGAGATGACGGATGTCATACTCCTTTTTTTTGTATACTGCGTTATTTTTTGAAGGGTTTCCCTTTTATTTTTGGTTATTCCAAGGTACACTAAAAGAAAATGAGAAAGAGGCGATCTCTATGAGCAAACGAGTGATCATATTAAATTTTGAGTTGGAAAGTCAAGCTTATCAAGCATTTTCTGAAATCAAAAAGCTTCACATGACAAGAGCAATCAAAGGCGAACAAATGGCGGTCATCAGCCATGTTTCAAATGGGGCACATCAATTTAAAATCGAAGACTTTTTAGATTTTACTGGAAACAATAAATCTTCTAAAGGCGGCCTTATCGGAATGTTAGTAGGTGTTTTAGGCGGACCATTAGGGATTTTGTTAGGCTGGTTTGCCGGTGGGATGATTGGTGCGAGCCAAGACGCAAAAGAAATCAAAGATGCACAAACTGTGTTTGATTTTGTCGGCAATAAGATCGGTGAAGGTGCAACAGGTCTGATATTGATTGCGGAAGAAGAGGATAACCGACCATTGAATCAACTTGTGATGATGGAATTAGGTGGAGAAATCACTCGTTTGGATTATGAAGAAGTAGAGCAAGATGTTCATGATGCAACAGAAGTTGAAAAACATGCAAAAGAAACAGCCCAGAAAAATTGGGATGAAAAACATCAAAAGCCAACCGCTGGCTCAGAGGATTCTACACCTTCTGAATAAGAAGAAAGCATCGAGAGTAGTATTTATTCAATCTTTTGGTTCAGGGAAAATCTTTCTATGAACAAATATCCTACGACTTTCGGTTGATTGTCAGTTGATTTTCCCCTAAAATTAATAAGAATGAATAGAAAGTCAGGTAAATTATGGAACTAGAATTTTTAGGTACAGGTGCAGGCGTTCCTGCAAAACATCGCAATGTCTCAAGTATCGCATTGAAACTATTAGACGAGCGAAATGAGATTTGGTTGTTTGATTGCGGTGAAGGCACACAGATGCAGATCTTGCGAACGAACATCCGCCCAAGAAAAATAGAAAAAATCTTTATCACTCACCTTCATGGCGATCATATTTTTGGTTTGCCAGGGTTGATCAGTAGTCGTTCTTTTCAAGGTGGTGAAACACCTTTAGAAATCTATGGCCCTAAAGGAACAGAAGCATTTGTGCGTAATGCATTGACGATTTCTCAAACGAAACTAGGCTATCCACTCGTCTTTATCGAAATAAATGAAGACCAGGCAATCTTTGAAGATGCCCATTTTTCTGTTTATACCAAAAAATTGAATCATGGCATCGATAGTTATGGGTATCGGGTCGTTGAGCATGATCATAAAGGCGAATTGCAAGTTGAAAAACTCAAAGAATTGAACATTCCCGCTGGTCCCATTTATGGTAAGCTGAAAAAAGGTGAGACCGTTCAATTAGAAAATGGACAGGTCATCAACGGCCGTGATTTTGTCGGACCCGATAAAAAAGGACGGATCGTGACGATTTTAGGTGATACTCGTAAAACGACGAATTCCGTTTTGTTAGCGAAAGATGCTGATGTGTTGGTCCACGAAAGTACCTTCAATAAAAATGAAGCAAGAATGGCGCATAATTATTTCCATTCAACGACTCATCAAGCCGCAGAAGTGGCAAAAGAAGCGAATGTAAAAAGGTTACTATTGACTCATATCAGTGCAAGATATTTAGGAAAAGCAACAGTAGAACTTGAACAAGAAGCACAAGAAATCTTTCCAAATACAAAAGTCATGAAGGATTTTGAGATTGTGGATGTTCCATTTCAGGAGGAGAAACAGGATGAAATTAGAAAATAAAGTCGTTTTAGTCACTGGTGGCTCCGGTGGTTTAGGTGCGCAAATCTGTTATGAAGCAGCCAAACAAGGGGCAATCGTTGTCACTTGTGCCAGACGGATCCAACAAATCGGTGAAGTGAAGGCAGTTTGTCAAGAATTGAGCGGAAAACCAGCTTATGCGTTCCAATTAGATGTCAGCAACCCTGACAGCGTCGACGAACTATATGCGAAAGTGATGGCTGAGGTCGGACGTGTCGATATTTTAGTCAATAATGCTGGATTCGGTATTTTTGAAGACTTTTTATCGTTTGATTTAGGCAAAGCCTATGATATGTTCGAGGTGAATGTCTTAGGTATGATGGTCTTGACGCAAAAATTTGCGATCGATATGGCAGAAAGACGTGAAGGCCATATCATCAATGTGGCGTCTATGGCTGGAAAGATGGCGACAGCCAAATCAACGATCTATTCAGCGACTAAATTTGCTGTTTTAGGTTTCTCTAACGCGCTACGCTTAGAGTTGAAACCATTAGGAGTAGCTGTTACGACTGTCAATCCTGGACCGATCGAAACAGAATTTTTCGATAAAGCTGATCCAAGTGGCAGTTACTTGGAAAAAGTCGGTCACCTCGTTTTAGATTCAGGGAAATTAGCTCAAACGATCGTGCGAGCGATGAAGCATCCTAAACGTGAGATCAACCAACCATTATTACTTGAGATCGCATCAAAATTTTATACTCTTTTCCCAACCATTGGAGATTACTTTGCAGGTGGAATTTTTAATAAAAAGTAGGTGAAGTAAATGAAAAAGCAAGGTAGTGTGATCGTTGGTTTTTTATTAGTATTGGTCATTGTTGTGTTTGCTGTATTGAATAATCAAAATGTTCCTGTAAGCTTTGGTTTTGCTTCTTTTAACGCCCCATTGATCTTAGTGATCATCGGTTCGGCGTTGATCGGTGCATTGATCATCTTTTTAACAGCATTTACAACCCTATGGCAACAAAAGAAACAATTGAAACAATTAAGAAAAGAACTAGCAGAGAACCAAACGGACATCCAAAAGAAAATCGAAGAGGCAACAGAAGAACAAAAAAGAGAATTTCGCAATGAACGTGCGGAGCTTGAAGCTGCCTATCAAGCAGAATTACAAGCAAAGCAAGCACAGATCGAACAAATGAAAACTCCATCTGAGTCCCCTTCTCAAACACCAAGACAAAGTGTCAATTACTTTGATTGATCATGAGCGATTGCCAAAGTAGGCAAGCGAACCACTTTCGTAGAAATGTTTAGCTCCGAGAAATAAGCCGTGAGACCCGAAATTTGATCGTCAAATTTTGGGTCTCACGGCTTATTTTTGAAGGAATTGCTGTTGGAATACCGTTTCTTCGTTTTTAAGGTTAAAAACGGAAATGATTTTTATTTCTATTCCATTCGCGCGTCTACTGAAATTCTTTTTTTTAGAGGTGACGTTTGCTATAATGACTAAGTTAGGGGTGAGCATGTGAGACGAGCAAATTTTGATTGGAAGGTCAATGAAACAACACCTTCTGAATCCTTTATCCAAATAATCAAAGAACAACGATTATCTTCGATGATCGGACAATTGTTGTGGCAAAGAGGATACCGAGAACAAGAAAGTATCCATAAGTTTTTACATCCAAAAGAACAAAAACTGCACGATCCATATTTGATGTTTGACATGGACAAAGCAATCAGCCGTATCCAAGAAGCGGTGATCAATGGCGAACAAATTTTAGTCTATGGGGATTATGATGCAGATGGAATCACTAGTGCGACTGTGATGAAAGAAACGTTGGAGTTGCTTGGTGCCCAAGTAGAAGTCTTTTTGCCCAATCGTTTTGAACATGGGTATGGACCTAATCCAACGGTGTACCAAGAGAAAATAGCTGCTGGAACGCAACTGATCGTCACTGTTGATAATGGAGTAGCGGGGCATGAAGCTATCGCCTATGCCCAACAACAAGGAGTAGATGTGATCGTGACAGATCACCATGAGTTGCCAAATGAGTTGCCGGCAGCTTATGCGATCATCCATCCTCGTCATCCGCAAGGCAATTATCCCTTTGGCGAATTAGCCGGTGTCGGCGTAGCATTCAAGGTAGCGACTGCTTTGTTGGAAGAACCACCCGCAGAGTTTCTTGATCTAGTAGCGATTGGGACGATTGCTGACTTGGTTTCGATGACGGATGAAAATCGAACGCTCGTAGCGTTAGGCTTACAGGCAATACGTCAAACGGAGCGTGTCGGCTTACAAGCATTGTTTGCGCAAAGTAGTGTGCGTGCGAATGAAGCAGATGAAACAATGATCGGTTTTTCTATTGCCCCACGTTTAAATGCCATCGGCCGCATGGGTGATCCTAATCCAGCAGTCGATTTATTAGCGACATTTGATGAAAGCCAAGCGCAAACATTAGCGGAACAGCTACAAACAGTCAATGAAGAGCGTAAAGCAATCGTGGAGCAGATCACCACTGAAGCATTAGCGATGATCAATGAAGAGAATCAGATCCATTTATTGGCACATCCAGGTTGGCATGAAGGTGTTTTGGGGATCGTGGCAGGAAAGATCATGAATCAAACAGGCAAACCAACGATCGTTCTAGGAATCAAAGATCAAACTGTCGCAAAAGGATCAGGTCGCAGTATCGAAGCATTGAACCTTTATGAGATGCTAAATGAGATGAGCGAACTGTTTACATTTTTTGGCGGCCATCACGCAGCAGTCGGCTTGACGATGCCCGCAGAAAATATCACGCAGTTACAAGAGCGGATGAATGCCTATGTGAAAGAGAAGGCAATCGATTTATCAAAAGGACCAGTATTGGCGATCGATGAAATCGTCTCGCCAAAAGACGTGACCGTTGAACAAATCGATACGTTGAAATTACTCGCACCTTTCGGAACCGATAATCCTGTCCCGAATTTCTTGTTTAAACAGGTCGCTGTCCAAAATGTGAAACGAATTGGCTCAAGTCAACAGCACTTGAAACTTTCTTTAGTCGATGAAGAGAGTCAGTTAGATGCAGTCGCATTTGGTTTTGGGGCACAAGAAAATGAGTTTTTAGATGATTCTCTCGATATCGTAGGGCAATTATCGATCAATGAGTGGAATGGTCGTAAAAAACCGCAGTTGATGGTTTCCGATTTTGCAGTAGAAGGGTTACAAGTGTTTGATTGGCGAGCAAAACGCTATCGAACATTGGCAAATGAAATCGAGCGTCCGCTCTATTTAGCATTTGATGAAGCATCGATCAAAGAATTAAACGCCTCTTTACAGGAACAAATCATTCTTTGGTCAGAGAAAGAGACAGTCCAAGCATGGATCGAGGAAAATGATCCGAGTGCGCTTGTCGTGATCGATTGTCCGGCTGAATTACATGTCTTAAAAGAGATCTTAGCTCTTGGTACGTTCAGTCGTGTGTACTTCTTAGGTATTTCAGTCGATGAAGCGTACTTGAATGGCGTAGGGACGAGGGAACAGTATGCTAGACTCTTTAAATTGATCCATGCACAAGAACGGATCGACATCAGGCATAAATTAGGTGCGATCTCAAACTATTTAAAAATCCCACAAAAATTATTAATTTTTATGATACAGGTGTTTTTTGAGTTGAAGTTTGTTACAATAAACAATGGTGTTTTAGAGAAAGTCGCAGATCCAGCGAATCATCCGTTGACAGATAGTCTTCACTATCAAAAGCGGTTGAAGAAAATCAAATCAGAGGAATTTTTACTATTAAGTGACATTCCCACAATAAAAAAATGGTTAACAACCTAGGAGGAAACGAAAAAGTGGATTTAAAAAATTATATTGCTAGTATTCCAGACTATCCGTCAAAAGGAATTATATTTAGAGACATCTCTCCGTTGATGGCTGATGGAGATGCTTATCGTGAAGCAACAAAGCAAATCGTTGATTATGCCAAAGAAAAACGGATCGATATGGTTGTCGGACCTGAAGCACGTGGATTTATCGTAGGCTGCCCAGTAGCATATGAGTTGGGTGTCGGTTTTGCGCCTGTACGTAAGAAAGGGAAGTTGCCTCGTGAAACGATCGAAGTGACTTACGGACTTGAATACGGGACAGATACATTGACATTACACAAAGATGCGATCCAACCAGGACAAAGAGTCTTGATTTGTGATGACCTGTTAGCGACAGGCGGAACGATCAAAGCGACGATCGAATTGATCGAAGAACTTGGTGGAGTTGTCGTAGGCTGTGCCTTTTTGATCGAGTTGATGGACTTGAATGGCCGTGACAAAATCGAAGGCTATGATATGATCACTTTAATGGAGTATTGATCAGAGAATCGAACAATTGAACAAACTTAACAAACATCCTTACTACGAACACACTGAAGGTTCGTGGTAAGGATGTTTGTTTCTTGTGTGGAGGGGGAGAGCTTCAATTGTTCAAAGTAAGAGAAAAAAACTGTAGCAAATTGGTCGAAAAAAAAAGCAAACGACCATCGATCGTTTGCTTGGAAGGGGTTATTCATAAAAGCTTAACTACTTACTTTTTACGTGTGCCTGGAGCTGTAATAGGTTTCATGGTAGAAGGAGTCTTCATGTGTCTGACGACGTTGTGATTGACGGTATTTTTTTTCATCCCACAACATGAACCACAATGTAAACAAAGGAACAAAAACCAAAAGTGCTGTACGCAGCCCGAAATTACCAATAATAATACCTAAAAACAAAACGATCAACACTAAACCAAAACGTCTCATTGATTTCATGACATTCACCTCTTTATAGAACGCGAACAAAAGTTCGTACTATTAGTATACGAACTTTTGTTCGGTTTGTAAAGAGGGAAGTTTAAAAAGAGCAAAATATTCCGTGAAAGAGGAAAAGAAGAGCTTGAGATCATGATCTCAAGCTCGCACATAAATGCTCATCGGTTGTATTGTTTTTTCTAATCAATAAATATGGCTTCGGTAAAGACCAACGACACGACCTAAGATCGATACCTCATCTAAGATGATCGGTTCTAACAGGTCATTTTCCGGTTGTAGACGGAAATGGTCTCTTTCTTTGTAGAAACGTTTGCAAGTTGCTTCGTCTTCAGCAGTCATCGCAATCACGATATCGCCATTTTGAGCAGTTTCTTGTTTGCGGACAATGACATTGTCACCATCTAAGATCCCTGCGTTGATCATACTTTCTCCGCGGATCGTCAACATGAACAAACTACCTTCTTCGGACGAAAGATTTGGTGGCACTGGAAAGAAGTCAGAAGCTTCTTCGACAGCTAATATCGGTTCTCCGGCAGTTACTACACCTAGTACTGGTATCGTTGAGGGACGGATACCGATTTTTGATAATCCTTGTTGCGTCAATTCGATCGCACGTGGTTTCGTAGGGTCTCTTTGAATAAAGCCTTTTTTCTCTAATCGGGCAAGATGACCATGGACTGTCGAGGTAGAAGAGAGCTGAACGGCTTCTCCAATCTCACGGACAGTTGGTGGATAGCCTTTTTGGGTCACTTGTTCGTGAATATATCGTAAGACTTCGATTTGTCTTGTTTCAGTTTGTCGGGCCACAAGGTACACCTTCTTTCACTTGATAAGTAAATAGTACCATAGAAAATGCTTGATTTCAAACAAATGTTCGCATTAAAACCTATTGATGTAGTTGTTTTTTTTTCATTTTTTATATAAGATGTAGGAGAAGCAAAAGCAAGGAGGGATATTGTTGTTATCACCTGATAAAATCGAACGTATCAATCAGTTAGCTAAAAAAAAGAAAGCAGAAGGATTGACACCTGCTGAAGTCAAAGAGCAAGCGAAGTTACGTGAAGAATATCTAGCATCTTTTCGTTCTGGTATGAGACATCATATCGAAGGAATGAAAGTCGTAGATCCTGAAGGAAATGATGTTACACCTGACAAATTGAAAGAAATCCAGAAGCAAAAAGGTATCCATAATAGAAATGACAACTTTTAGTAAAAAAAACTAAAAGTCGTTGCTTTTTCATGGGAATTGCTATAAAATAAGAATGAGAAATATAGGTAAAAAAAACCTAAATTACAGGAGGGGTTACATTGTTTGATAAAATTGATCAGCTTGGTGTGAATACGATCCGTACATTGAGTATCGACGCAGTACAAAAAGCAAATTCAGGACATCCGGGGTTACCAATGGGTGCCGCACCAATGGCTTATGCGCTGTGGACGAAACATTTGAAAGTAAATCCTAAAACATCTAAAAATTGGGTCGATCGCGACCGCTTTGTCTTGTCTGCGGGACACGGTTCAGCGATGCTCTACAGCTTGTTACACTTAGCAGGGTACCAAGTGACGATCGATGACTTGAAACAATTCCGTCAATGGGAATCAAAAACACCAGGACACCCTGAAGTCAACCATACAGACGGTGTGGAAGCGACAACTGGCCCACTCGGTCAAGGAATCGCAATGGCAGTTGGTATGGCGATGGCAGAAGCACATTTGGCAGCGACGTACAATAAGGACAACTTTGATGTCGTGGATCATTACACGTATGCGTTATGTGGCGATGGCGACTTGATGGAAGGCGTTTCTCAAGAAGCAAGTTCAATGGCTGGCCATATGAAACTTGGCAAATTGATCGTGTTGTACGATTCAAATGATATTTCTTTAGACGGACCAACTTCAAAAGCGTTCACTGAAAA
>NZ_JAFLWG010000081.1:0-5181 GCF_017316315.1 Enterococcus sp. DIV1298c
TTTGTCTACAATCTGAGCTCCCTATTCTAAAATAGGGAGCTGTTTTTCATTTTAGTATTTATTCGTCTTCATGCTCAATCATGATATCAAGTTCTGCATCATCATTTAAATGCTTCGCTAAAAAGGGAATCAGTTCTTCTAATGAAACAGAAAACTTCAATAACGGTCCACGCCAACCATTTCGGAAAAAATTCATTTTGACTTCTTTCGAATCTTTTGGTTGGTAAAGAACGATTTTATTTATTTCAGAAAAAGGCACCCCTCGACGGTCAAAACTATTCAGTACTAACCCTTCTGTTGTCAGACCTCGACTGTCTAGTAAGAAACTCAATAAGACAAGCGAAGCTAAGACCCCTTTCACTAACTCATCTAAAGTTGGTTGACTGACCAATGTATACCATAGAACCAGTATAGCTAGAAAAGGAACAACTAAATAGACCCAGCGATTCCGCACCGTTTTATACACGATTTCTCGGCGCACCAGCCAAAGAAATAAACACATGACGATGACAAATAGAAAAAGAACTATTGTTAAAAAGGAAACCATCTTATCGATCCACACCTCTATTTTCAACTCTTAGAAAATCCAAGGGGTAAATCCTGTCCCCTTCTTTAACTAAACGATCGGTGATCCAAAAGTTGACCTGCAATGCTAAGATCAGATCACTTTTTTCACGACCTAGATAATCGGTATTCAAGGAGCAACACTTCGGTCATAAGACGTGCTAAACGCTTCTTTCATAACCTTAAAAGGACCTGCAACATTACTTATTCGATGTTGCATGTCCAGATCTTCTTATTCAAATGTATCATACTTAGCTACTACCATGCTAGCTTTTTCTTCTAATAATTCTTGATCTTCTATAGCGCATTGGGCAACTTTGACTACGGCGCAATTTGTCATTTTTGAAACAACTTCTCCAACAACTGCTTTGGTAAAACCAATGGGCCTACATGAATATTGTTCTCCTAAATTAATCATTTCTTCCGTCATCAAAATCCTCCTAAACTACTCAAACAGTTTGCCACAGAAAATCATCGATTATTTATCTGTGTGTGTCGTTAGTGATGATTTGATCAAAAACTTATTTGATCTATCCGCATTATAGCGTACTGTTTTCGTTTTCACAAATTTAAACAGCTGAATCTGTCAAAAAGTAGTTTTTTTGGATAATTTTCGTTTTTTTATACGCATCAAAAAAGTTTACAGTAGTTTTTTACAGAAAAACAATTATAATAGAAAACAGTCTGGGGGAGAATTCCATGTCAAAACAAAAAGGTAAAAAACGATTCTTACTCGTTGGGACAGCACTCGTGTTGATTTCAAGCGTCTTTTACTTTACTCATAAACAAACAGAAGATAAAAAATCGTTATCCTCATCTGCTGAAAAAGTTGAGCAAACGATCAAAAGCGAAGAAAAACAAGTACTTCTCGATGTGCCAATTGAAAATCAGTTCGATGAACCTGCCCTGGAGAACGGTTGCGAAGTGACTGCATTATCGATGTTGTTACGCTTCTATGGCTATGAAACTACAAAAAATCAATTAGCCGAACAGTTGAATTATGTTCCAGTTTTCAATGAGGATGGTACTCATGGCGATCCAAACGAAGGTTTCGTCGGTGAGATCTGGGGTGGCGATTGGGCAATGGGCGTCTATGTGCCACCTATCGCTACATTAGCTCAAGAAATCGTGCAAACCGATTATCATACCGAACCGCAAACAGATGCTCGTTTGGCAGATATCAAATCTGCGCTCAGAGATGGCAAACCGGTCTGGACTTCTGTCACGATCGACTTTCAAGTGCCAACAGAATATGACTTCATGACTTGGACGACTGCAAACGGTGAAGTACAAGTCACTCCATTAGTCCACGCCTGCGTCGTCACTGGCTTTGATGAGCAGTCGATCTATGTCAACGATCCTTACGGTGAAAAAAATCGGGCGGTACCCATCGATGACTTCGAGCAAGTGTTTGAGGCAATGGGTGGTCAAATGCTCACTTTAGAAAAGAACTAGTAATTCCTAGAAAAATAGCTTATACTCAAGCTAACAACGCATGGAAGGAGTGAGATGCTGTGGAACGATTTATTCATAAAAAGGCTGATCCAAATGAGATCCCAATCATTTTCGTCCGTGATACTTCAGGGAACATCCAAAAAAAAGTGTCAGTCAATGAATGGACAAATCGATACAGCCCTGCTTCCCTTGATTTACTAGAAATCAAACTATATCGGCAAGCACTAGCTTATTATTCTGAGCAAGACTATGAAAAAGCGATCGATTTGTTAAAATTTTTGATCATTCAAACTGGCTATACCCATTTTGAATACATTGAGCGCCTAGCGACTATCTACCGTAAAATCCATGCAGAAGCACTTGAATATCAATTGCTTTCTTCTGTCTTAGCATCAGCAGAAATCATCGGCTTACCTAGTGGATTGATCAAAAAAATCGAACGGCGGATCGACCAATTGAAACTGAATATTGAGAAAAACGAAGAAAAATAAAATAAGCCTAAGAACGAAAGATTACGTAACGAATCGATCATTCTTAGGCTTGTTTTTTTGAGTATGGTGCCGTTTTATTTCATAGTTTACATAATAAAAATATAATTAACCAATAACTGATAATGCTTTTTCAGGAACCGCTTCTCTTGAAACTTCTTCGTACGTTTCAACATGGGCGCCTTTATTTGTTAGTTTCAAGTAACGATCTTCTTTTAAAACGGAGATACCATTAAACTCGATCTCACGTTCATTTCCATTCGCATCAACTGCTTTTTGGATATATTTTGCTGTACCATATGAATTGACTTCATCTGGTTGTTTTGTTTTCACATAAACTTCTCCCTTTGTGACCAATGGATTTAACTGATCAATCACTGCTGGCAATTCTCCACTTGCCCCTTGCGTGTAAAACTTTAAACCAAATAACGCCAAACCACTAAATACTGCAATACTTACTAAAACTTTGATTATTTTCATTTTCCTACCTCCTATTTACTCTTTGAGTATATCCTGTGGGTAAATTTCTAACATCCGTCTGTGGATTGAGTTTTTTATCAGACTTTCGCACAGAAGTTATTTTTACAAAATCTCTTTTATTTCTGCTATTATTATAAGAAAGAAAGGATGTGTTTCATTATGAATAAAGAAGAAATACTTCAGAAAATCAAAGATCTGGTCCAAAGTGGAAATTTTACTGAAGCCAAAACATTTTTCGAAGAGCATAAAGAACAACTAGGTCCTTATAAAGAAAAAGCCCAAGAATTTTTGCAAAATGTCGACTTTCAAGGAATAACTGACAAATTTAAAAATCTATTCAAATAAAGTTGTGTCGCTATCTCATGATTAAAGTTCACACGACAGAAGCTAAAAAAAAACCTCAACAATCAATAATTGTTGAGGTTTTTTTAGAGTTTCTTTGACTTTTTTTGCGAAAAGTCGATGTTCAAAAAAGGCATCCTTCTGCCCTATCCTACTATCAAAATAGTCTTGTAGGGTCATAGTGATAAGTCACAGAGCCATTCAATTGGGCTTTACCGACCACAAACTTGCGATTTTCAAGCTTTAACCACGCCTCGCGAAAAGCCATGACTTCCTCACGCTTGACCTCTATTTTATCGATTTTTCCATCAATTAAATCTTGGATCATTTGCTCATAGGGATTCATCTCAGATAACCTCCAGCTTCTTTCAGTATTCAGTGAATATCGGTGCATGTACTTCTTTCGTGTCTAGATCTTTGCGCACATTCACTTTTGTATAAATCACTTTTTCAACCGGAATGCTGTAGTAACTCTCTTCCCCATCTGTAAATTGATGAAAATCCGTTTTTGACAAAATACCATCGATTTTGTTCATCAAAACGCGCGGTTCCACACTATTGCTAACTATATAGTAGTAAATACGGATATTATTCACTAAATGTAGATCTACTTCTAAAATTACTTGGTCCATGAAACATTACACCCTTTCCTTAAAAGGATTATAACAATAAGTGAACTAAGAATCAAAAAAACGACTTTTTTATAAAATCAAGAAATTTTATAACATCTACCCTTGTGTAAAAACATACAAAATGTTATTTTTAATTATGGATTTCATTTCCTTGGAGGCGTATATAATATGGACACTTTGGGACAATTAGTCTTTTATGTTCCTTTTTTTCTAATGACAGCTTTAGCGATCTACTACACAAAGTGGACCAAACGTAAGGTTACCGTTTTGATTGCACTTCTTCCTGTAGCGTATTTCTCTTACAGGATCTTTTCCTTGCGGCATTGGGAGTCCACTCGAAAATTGCTCTCTCGTGAATTTGGTTTGATTGTTTCAATGATTCTATTGATCTTATGGATCTTTTATCTTTACAAACATCCGAAGTAAACTATCTAGCTGTTTACACTAAAAAAGCCACGTTGAATTTGAACAACGCAGCTTTCATTCTTACTATTTATTTTACTACTAATACATTACATGGCGCATGTGTCACTACATAAGAAGCTGTTGATCCTACCAATGCTTGTTGGATCGATCCTTTACCAGTTGCACCCATCACGATCAAATCGATCGACTCTTGTTTTGGCAATACTGTAGCGATCAATGTTCTCGGATCACCAGTTTCGACGATTGCATGGATCGTTTCGATACCAAATTCTTTTGCATCATTGATTCTCTTCAATAATTCTACTTCCGTTTTTTGCTTTTCTTCTGCATAGATTTTTGAGAATGCATAGGCGCTATGCGTCAATTCAATTTTATTGATGATCGAAACGATCAATAACTCCGCCTGGTTATCCCTCGCTAACTCTAAAGCTTCAGCAAAAGCCTTCTCTGCTTTCGCTGAACCATCAATTGCCACCATTATTTTATTATACATTTTACCCATTAGTACCGCCTCCTTATATCTTTTAGTGTATCATTTTGTACGAATTTTATAAAAAATTCACTTTTTTCTTGGTTCGTGAAAAATAATTTGCGTCTTTTTCGTTTTTTCATTTTTGAATCTTTCTAATAAAAAACAAATGTCAGAAGCGCATGATTATCCATTTATGATTTTTTTCTAATTAAAACGCACATTATTTAAACATACATTTGTTACATAAAATGCACTTTTGTCACAAACTGTCACGTATCTTTCACCTATGAAATATGATCGCGTGTTAAAGTATTACTCGTTA
>NZ_JAFLWG010000082.1:0-4240 GCF_017316315.1 Enterococcus sp. DIV1298c
GTAAAAATAAAAAAGCGATTTAGAAAAAATCTAAATCGCTTTTTTGTTTTTATTTATTCATTTCATTTTTTAAAGCTTCAGGCATTTTTGGCTCATAGATAACGAATGTACAATCTGCTCCGATCGTTCCCATTGCGTATGTTGCGATAGCAATCGCCATAGTTGAGATGACGTGCATCATTTGTAATTTTTTTGTTTTTAGATTTGTTAACATATTTAATCTACCCCTTTATTTTTTATAAACATCAACAATGTAGCAATCGCTAAACCTAATAAGAGATATGTACGGATACTGTCACTAGGCAAAAGCAAACCGATCGTTGTGATGAACAGAATAATAAGAACTGTTTTTTTCAATTGGAATGGTCCGTTTGTTTTGTTGATCGTTCGCTCTTTCACGAATACTCCCAGACCAACTAATAGAATACCGAGACTAAACAAAGGACGGGTCAGTTCAAACCCAATGGAAGCGGTGATCCATGGCAACACAACCAAGAAAAGCACACTAAGTATCGTACAAACTGCACTATTACTTGCATGAAACCCTTTTGTTGTAAAGCGAACTGAGATGAAAACAAGGTGTGTGATGAATACTGCGCCCATGATGTGTAGTAGAAATGCAATCGCATACATCACCATCATTTTGAATAGATCCACAAATAGAATTGATAACCCATACTCCACCTTTGCTTGTTCAATCGGTGAAAGACCTAATTGTGCAGCAAAATGTCCGCTTATTTTCTTCGATAATTTTTCCTCTATAGAAATATACTCTTCAGTCATTTCTCACGCTCCTTCGCAGTTTATTATACCTATTTTATAATTTGATGGATTATTTTTTCAAAAGTGTAAAGAATCTTAGCAAAAGTGCAAAAAAACATGCGCTTATGCACTCGTTGAAAGATCATTTTCGAATCGTGTGACTAGTTTTTTTAAATATCTGGTGGAAACTAAGCATTCTTCCCCATTGGTCATGATCACTTTGCGTTCTTTTTTATTGATTTCTGATATATTAGCTAAATTGACGACAAAAGATTGATGACACCGACATAAAGAATCACTTAGTTTTTCGATTTCTTTGATTTTCCCAGCATATTCGATCATCCGATTGTCTAAATGAACGATCAATTTATGCGGAGTTGGGCTTGAGCTAAAGAATAGAATCTCATCTACATACAGTTTGACATCGACTGCCCCACTTTTCAGCCAAATTTGTTCTCTTGTAGACAATGCAGTATTCATATATCGTTCAATCGCAATATCAATACAGCTGATGATTTTCTGTTGCAATTGTTCTTCGTTATCTTTGATTATATAATCTAATGCCTCTACCTTATAAAGAAAAGTAAGATAAACAAAATCCGTATATGTTGTGACAAAAATGATTTTAGCTGTTGGATCATATTGACGAATTTGTTTTCCAAGTTCCACACCATTGATATCTGAATTTAGATCGATATCTAAAAAATAGATACCTTCTGTTTTATTCTTCGATAGATAAGACAAAATATCATAAGGATTTTCTGTCGCTAATTGAAATTCAACATCATAATCCATCATCATGACGTAATTCTTAACAATGCTGGCGA
Organism: Enterococcus sp. DIV1298c; assembly: GCF_017316315.1. Taxonomy (NCBI): domain Bacteria; kingdom Bacillati; phylum Bacillota; class Bacilli; order Lactobacillales; family Enterococcaceae; genus Enterococcus; species Enterococcus sp. DIV1298c. Next base: position 1,590 of record NZ_JAFLWG010000082.1, read on the forward strand.
TTCGATTACGATGGATCTCTTGATCATCACAAATAAAAATTTTTAACATAATTATCCCTCTACTCCACATATAGTTATGATTTGTATAAATTTATCCGATTGGATTTTCGTATCTAAAAAGACATTGGTATTCAATTTGACTAAATCATCTAAATTGGCTAACCCGATACCAGAATTCCCTGGTTTTGTCGTAAAATTTGGTTTTTTTAAATCATGTAGTTTAGGTAAGTTACTTTTACATTTATTGATCAACATGAAAGTACAATCTTTGTGATCAGCTACGATCGCTATTTCGATCTCCGGCTGTTCGATCTCTCTCGAAGCTTCAATGGCATTATCCAAAATGATTCCCAACATTCTTACTAGGACCATCGTGGGCATTTCGATCTTCTCCACCACTTTTGGTACAGATATGTTTACGTGGATTCCTTCTTGGTGAGCCATGTACAACTTACTCAAAATGACACTTTTGATTTCTCTTATTTTTATATTTGAAATCGAAGACATCTTGAAAATTTCTTGATCAAAAATCGTTCCAGTAGCTTTGATACTATTTCGAAAATAATCTTTTAGACCTGACAAATCTTCTGATTCAATATATTCTTCCAAAGAAATCAGAATATTTTTGTAGTCATGTTTGAATTTCAGGATCTCTAGATAATTTTTTTCTGCTTGCTCACTATATTCGATCAAATAATTCATTTGTCGTTTTTGTTCTTTATTTTCATATTCCGTCCTTTTTATGAAAATGAAAGAAAAACAAAGGACCGTTGATAACAGGCCATAGAGGATCACAAATAGCTCATGCGCATCCATCAAGTAGGCTCGTAAATTAGAAAACCTTTCCATGACTAACAGGCTAAAATAGACCAAGATCGTTGCTGTAGCAATGACCCCACTGATTTTTATCGTTAATAAATCCTTGTAGCATTTTTCTAATAACCAAGTTTTGAAAATATAGGCAAAGAGGAAAAAAAGACTAGTTCCTAAAATGACGGTTAATCTTATACTTAGATCTAAGTGTAGAATAGAATAGCTGAAATTGATGAGATAATCAGAAAAAATATATAAGCAGAAAGTGACAGAAGGGATAAATAAGGCTGTATAAATATTTCTCCTAAAATAAAAAGTGATCATACAAAGCCCTATCCATAGAACAATCGTAGCAAAAACATTGATCACAAAATAAAGTGCCATATAGCAAACTATTCCAATGATCGACATAATGACATAATACCAACTTTTCAAATACGTATCCAAAAAGCTAGTGACAAAAAAGATACAAGCCGTTTGAACGATGACTATCAACAAGCTTTCCAGCGTGTTTAAATTCACAAAAACCCCCCTATTTTGAGTAAATCCTCTTGTGTACAATGTAAAAATAACAGTTAAGTTTTGCTTTACGTGCAAAACTTTTATTGGATGAAGCGTAACGAAATTATTTTATGTATTTTTAATCAAAAATTTTCCACCTTATCACCAAAAAAGATTGTAGCATATTTCACTAGTTATTTGGATTATATGTTGATTAATATACTGAGTAGAACTTATCATTTTTTCGGTATAGCCAATGTTTTTTTATGAAAATTACCATTTCGTTTACATTTGTAACTATATATGTTATAATTATTTTTATTACGAATCATATGTTATGCGACATCTTAATTTGTTTTTATGAAATTTAATCCCACTGGCGTAACTAAAGGGTTACAAGGATGTATTAGTGGTTAGGGAATACATTGTTTAAATGAGAAAGAGTTAATATAGAGTAATCGCCTCTCAAGTAAGAGGTTTTAAGTAACACCAATGCTTCGTTAGATTGCCTTTTCTGCGGAAAAGGCAATCGTTCAGTTTCGTATTTATCGATAAACGATAAAAAATATTTGTTTTTCAATATATCCACATAGGAGGAAATCATATGAAAAGTCATTCACTATTTTTAAAAACAACTACTATTGGCGTATGTGCTGTATTCGTTCTATTCGGCCTTTTGTTTGCTACACAACTGTTAACAAGTGAAAGAACTAGACCATTCGATTGGCAAACCGCTCTCTTCATCGCAGTCATCTACATTACGCTATTTTCCGGTATCCTAATCGGTGGCATTATTTTCAAATTATTGACCAACATTTCTACTGACCAAACATTTTCTGATGATTCTCACCACTTAGTTAGTTATATCCGGAAAGTGATGATTTTCTTATCTATCAGTTCTTTTGGCATTTTACCAAAATTTTATCTATTAGCTGATGCAGATGATGCACCCGGATTGATGCTTTTAGGCTTGGCACTTGTTTTCTTACCATTTGCTGGTCTTGTCTTGATGAATGTCTTGATCAAAATATTAGAAGAAGCGATTCGTCTTAAGAAAAATGATGAATTGACTGTGTGAGGTGCAAGATGGCAATCATTGTAAATCTAGATGTGATGTTAGCAAAACGAAAAATGTCAGTGACTGAACTAAGTGATAAAGTTGGGATAACTATGGCGAATCTTTCCATTTTAAAAACCGGAAAAGCAAAAGCGATCCGCTTTACCACATTAGATAAAATCTGCGAAGTATTAAATTGTCAGCCCGGTGATCTTCTTAGTTTTGAGAAAGATATAGAAAACTAAATATTTTTATTTTATAAAGCCCACAAGACATAAAA
>NZ_JAFLWG010000083.1:0-1388 GCF_017316315.1 Enterococcus sp. DIV1298c
ATTGTTATGTTTAATGTCATTCCTTTGATTCCAATTTAAATAAATCCGTTTACATTCTTTGGATAAAAAACTATCGATATGCTACTGATTACATCGCAGTTAAAATACTTTTCCATAAACATTCTTTTTTAATGTATCTATTGGAAATTATAATGTTTCCAGATGATAGAAAAACACTCCACATTTGAAGTATCGTCTTTTTTTTAGAAATAAAATGATAAGAAAGGTCTATTTTTTTTCAAATAAGTGATCGAGAATAATCGATTTATTATCCAGAAATCACGAATATTTATTCCTTCAAGCAATAACCGATAGTTTATCATCGTTATTTTAGTTTCATCATTAAATCCCTCTCGTAACAGGTTAATGTACACCAAAAAAATCACTCAAAGCTTACTGTAGCTTCGAGTGATTCTTGATTATATTTTTCAACCATTTTTTTCATTGATCAAATATCATAACAATCAGTCAAACAAAATTTACTTTTTCAATTGTCACTCTATAGTGATCTCGTCCCCTAATTCAAGTGTCGGAAAAACTTTTGGCTCCACTAAAATTGCTCCAGGAAGGATCTCATTATTTTCAGTTTCTCTAAAATAAACCGAGATATGTCCTAGTGATTCGTAATTCGCATTCGCGTCTGAGCCAACTTCAAGTATTCGATATTTATTTTGACCAATTTTTAGCGTAGCGTTTTTTCTCAACACATTCTCTGGCTTTGTCACGTTCTCATGGATCACACAAATATCTCTTAATTCAGGTGGTGCTTCAGGTCCAAAAAGAACCAATAAAAATTCTTCAGCAAAATCTTCAACGATATGACCAATCTGAGTTATCTTCGTTTTATGCATCGTCAGCCTCCTAATCTTACGCGAATGTTTCGTCCTGCAATCGACGGATCTTGAACACTGTTGTCGATTCATCCAGTTCGATATCGTCCATTGTCAAGAACGCACCATCTTTGATGTCACGTTTTGCTACTGAACCACCGCCGACTAATCCGATTGGCACATTGCCATTTTTCTTCATGTCTGCATGTGTCTCAAGTACACCTCGAACACAATAACCACCGATGCCATCAATTTTCTCACCTGCTTTGATATCACGCTTCGCTACAGCAACTGTTTCAGAAATTGGTGCGCCCATAGGCACGATAGCTGTATCGTTTTCCAAGACTGCTCGAGCAATCGTCAATGGTGTTTCTAAACTGCATAGATGATACGGACGGTATAAGAGGTGATGATCTCTCTCCCCTTTTTTCATTAGATAGTTCAATTCATGCTGGACGCCTTCATTTTGTCCCTTAACGATACAGAAGATTCCTGGCGCAATGCCATCCACATACTCAACCACACCAAAATTATTTAAGATCCCGCCATTTTCTTTCA
>NZ_JAFLWG010000084.1:0-1229 GCF_017316315.1 Enterococcus sp. DIV1298c
ATTATATGCGCCTAGAGTTGATTGGAACATATGGCTCTACATTAGAAGATTTTTACGATGCGGCACAAATGTTGAATACTGGCAGAGTCGATGTTTCAAAACTGGTGGAGACACACATCCCATTAGATGATATCCAAAAAGCTTTTGAGACAGCAAGCACACCAGGAAACTACCGAGTATCAGTCACGTTAGATTAATTCAAAAGGAGCGAGCAAGTGATGAAATGTTTGGCAATTGCAGATTTATTCATTGATAAAAAAATGATGGATGACGGTTTAGCGTTATTAAAGGAAAAAGGCATCGAAGTGGAAGTCAAAGAGTGGCAACATGCTGATTTGGAAGCCTTGCAAAAAGACAATATCACTTTGGAAAAACAAGGCAGTGAATCAGTAGATCTCCCGGACTATTTAATGGAAGGAATCGAAGCGTACGATTACTTGATCACGCAATTCGCTCCTGTAGGAAAAAAAGTCATTGATCAGGCAAAAAAATTAAAATTTGTTGGGGTATTACGTGCTGGTATTGAAAATGTCAATCGCGAATATGCGGAAGAAAAGGGAATCACCGTTTTCAACACGCCTGGACGTAGTGAGACAAGTGTTTCGGAATATACAGTAGGCTTGATGCTTTCTGAGATCCGTAATATTGCCAGAGCGGATGGGAAATTGCGTAATGGTGAATGGGAGAAACACTATCCAAACGGTGTTTTGACCCCTGAGTTGAAAGAATCTGTTGTCGGTTTGATCGGGTACGGGGCAATTGGTCAAAAAGTTGCGAACTTGATACGTCCATTTGGTGGGAAAATCATTTTCTTTGATGATTATTTCAAAGGAGAAACAGAGGATACTCAAGTTTCTCTAGACGAACTGATTGAACAAGCAGATATCATTTCGATGCACTATCGTTTGACGGAGCAAACAAAAAATATGATCAACAAAGAACATTTTAAAAAAATGAAAGACTCTGCGGTTATCATCAACAGTGCGAGATCAGGATTGATCAACGAGAATGATTTGATCGAAGCTTTGCAAACAAAAGAAATCACTGGAGCCGCAGTAGATGTGTTTGAGCAAGAGCCGTTGCCGGCTGATCATCCATACTTGGCTTTAGAAAATGTCACCATCACACCACATATTGCTGGATCGACAATTGGAAATTTTGCCAACTCACCGAAGATTTTAGCTAATCGCATGGTGAATGAATATCTTTAAAAGACAGGAGTGTGAGCT
>NZ_JAFLWG010000085.1:0-15166 GCF_017316315.1 Enterococcus sp. DIV1298c
ATATTTTATTGGTGCATTGATGATGTTTTGAGTTATTAAATTTGAGAATATACTGGATTTATATTCACTAAATAAAAGATAGCATGTTATGCGATTCTGAACAAATATTTTGATAAAAAACGTTATTAAAAATTTGACCTTTTATCAACGGAAATAAATACTCAAAAAAAGATGGAATTTTCATTCCACCTTTTTTTTGAGTATAGCTTGAAAAGCTTATTCTTTTACATAAACATTGAAATCTTTCAAAAGCTGCAAAGCGAGAGGCTCGTGATCTCGGCTACTTACCATCGATGAATCAATAATAAAGTCAGCTTCTGGAAAGGCGCTTTGCAAAGCAATAGTGTTTGATAAGACGCATAGATTGGTTTCGATCCCCACGACTTCGATTGTTTTTTGCTCATCTTTACTTTCGAATAAGGAATGTTTGATTTCTGTCAGTGTTTCTGGCGGCAAGGTGAAGTAATATTTTTTTATCTCTCGCTCATTCGGCAGAGGGGAGAGTTCAGAAATGATTTTGAGATCTTTGCTCTCTGATTCGTCTTTTCGATCGACAGGAATATCACGGGTAAATAGGACATATTCATTTGCTGAGCGAGCTTGCTTCAAACGCGTACTGATTCGTTCAACTAAAGTTTCTGCATCCTCTATATAAAATTCACTGTTCGGATCTAAAATATGGTTTTGCATATCGATTATGACTAACATCAGACATTTCTCCTTAGATAGAATGTTTGTTCAAAAAGTCGGCTACACCAGCTTCGTCATTGGTGGTAGTCACTTCATCGGCTAACGATTTGACATGTTCTTGGGCATTTCCCATAGCAATACTCAATCCACTGAATTCCAACATGGCTAGATCATTTTCTTGATCCCCAAATGCCATCACATCTTCTGCAGTCAAACCTAAGTATTCCGTTAAAAATAATAAAGAATGAGCTTTAGTAATATCTTTAGGCGTGATTTCCAAGAAATGTGGATCTGAAAAGACGGAATCAATGGATTCTTTCTTCAATTCAGCTTGGATATGTTGCAGTTTTTCCTCATTTTTATCCGTTAACGCTAATTTCAAATAGCTCAATGAAGGATCATCCAGCTGAGCAGTAATCTCTTCGAAGGAATGGTTTTGTAAATTAAAATGTTGATAATAAGGATCGTCTTTTACTAAAGCGGATTCGTCAAAAGTGATTTGATCATCTTGCGTTTCTCGACTTGCAATAATCGATATTTTTGCTTCTTTTGCTAAATAAAAGGCCTTTTTCAGTATAGGAACTTCTATCTTTGATCGTCTTAATACATGATCGATTTTTCCATCTTTCATTTCAGAGATCAATGCACCGTTTGAAGAAATCAAATATCCGCTAATACCTAGCTGTGCAAAGACATCCTTTGCGGAGATACTATTTCTTCCTGTGGCGATCGTAACGATTCCTCCATTAGATGCGAATGATTTCAATGCTCTGATATTTTCTTGTGGGACTAATCCTTGTGAATCAAGCAAGGTCCCGTCTAGATCGATTGCTGCTAATTTCATCTTTTTACGCTCCCTTAGTCTTTTTTCTTTCATCCTTAGATTAAATGAGAAACTTCTAAAATAAAAATAAAATGCTTTGGCGCTTTGAATTTTTTCAAAAAAGATTTTTCATGAAATGAGCAAAGTATATAGGTAAGAAAATGGTCAAGACCGCTGAATAAAAAAGCATAACAATTCAAATGTTTTCGTTTTCATTTTCATAAAAAAGGTCAATTTTTGGGTAATATTCATAAAAAACAAAGCATATCTTTTGCTTTCAGGAAAAAGTAGGCATATTGTAGATGTAGAACAGGTTAGAAAAAGATTAAAAAAAGGAGTGATTTTGATGGAGATTAAGTATGGAACTGTACCGGTTGTGACTGCTTCAGATGAAAATTATGCTCCTTATCTAAGCGTAATGATTGCAACGGCACTGGAAAATGCGAATAAGATGAGACATATATATTTCTACGTAATCGACGATGGAATATCAGAATATAGCAAAGAAGGATTGCGCCAGACAGTTGCACAGCATTCGGAGCATGCAAGTATTCAATTCTTGACTGTTGAGAAAGATGTCTATGAAGATTTCTTAGTCAGTGACCATATTACAACAACTGCGTATTTAAGAATTTCTCTACCTAAAATCTTAGCAAAATACAATTATAAAAAAGTGTTGTATCTAGACGCGGACGTTTTAGTGTTGGATGACATCGTTGCATTATATGACGAATCATTAAATGGTAAAACAATTGGGGCAGTAATCGATCCAGGACAAACAAAAGCATTGAGACGCTTAGGGATCGATTCAGATGAATATTATTTTAACTCAGGAGTCATGGTGATCGATATCGATCAATGGAATGAAAAAAATATTACAGATAAAACGATCCAATTCTTAAAAGAAAATGGCGATCAGATCATCTACCATGACCAAGACGCATTGAACGGCGTATTGTACGGAGATTGGGAACAGCTTCATCCAAAATGGAATATGCAATGTTCATTGATTTTTGAACGCCACCCAGCTCCAGATGAAAAATATGAAGAGCTATACAAAAGTGGGAATAAAGCTCCTTCAATCGTTCATTTCACAGGGCATGATAAGCCTTGGAATACATTGAAGGATCATCCTTATACACAGATCTATCTAAAAAATCTAGCGCATAGCGTGTTAATGAAAGTAGGCGAGGTAAATGAATAGAAGAAAAGAAGTAGCAGTCGTTTCAAGTTGTAATACAAAATTTGTGCCTCATCTAGCAGCACTATTTGTGTCGATTTTAGAAAATAGTGACCCGAAAGTGTTTGTACGTTTTTACGTAATTGATGATGACATTGATACGGAAAGCAAAAATCTTTTACGTTTTTCAGTAAAAAATTCACGAATGAATACAGATGTCGAATTTTTGAAAATCAATAAAAAATTCTTCAAAAACTTAGTAACAAGTGATCGTATCCCTGAAACAGCATACTATCGTATTGCGATCCCAGAATTATTTAGAGGGAAAAATGTGGAACGTATCCTTTACATGGATTGTGACATGATCACGTTGAACGATATCAGCAAATTATGGGATCTTGAGTTTAACGGTGCAATCATGGCGGCAGTTGAAGATGCTGGTTTCCACCAACGTCTTGAAAAAATGGAAATTGAAGCAGACTCTATGCGTTACTGCAACTCAGGGTTGATGCTGATCAATGTTGAAAAATGGTTAGAGCATAACATTACTAAAAAAGTGCTTAAATTCATCGAAGACAATCCAGAAAAACTTCGCTTCCATGACCAAGATGCCTTGAATGCAATTTTACATGATCAATGGATCGCGTTACATCCTAAATGGAATGCACAAGGCTATATCATGGCGAAAGCAAAACAACATCCAACTGCTCAAGGAGAAAAAGAGTACGAGGAAGCACGTCGCGATCCTTATATCATCCATTACTCTGGCCATGTCAAACCATGGAGCGAGGAGTTTAAGGGAGAAAGCAAAAAATACTATGAAAAGTATGCAAATATGACAGCTTTTCGATGTGTGAAAAACTTTCCGAAATATCCATTATATGCCCGTGTTCAACGTAACACAGAATTGAGTCGTTGATCGATAATAGAAAAAACTTACTATTATATAGAGGAGATGAGCGATATGGAAATTACATTGACTAGAAATGCGATGGATATCTTGAAAGAAAAAGCAGGGACGCATTCAAAATTAGCCCTTGCATTGATCGATAGTAAAGATCCTTTTCTTAGAGATAAGGGCGCCTGTGCGAAAGGAAGCTTTTTTCAAATCATTCCTTTTCTTACAGAATTTGGCCAATACGTAACAAGGATCGAACATCCTTCGCTTGATATCTATACGTCTCAAAACGAGCAATGCTATTTAGGAAAGTCTTTGATTATGGATTATGACCAGCGATTGAATAGTTTCTCACTAGAAAACGAAATTGCTGTGTTGGATCATAACATCAAATTGAACAATTGCTTCTTTAGTTGAGAGCATACTAGAAAGGACGATTCACCATGCTGGAATATTACTTGATTGATAAAAACAAGAAAGTAATAGCCGCAGATGAAAAACATTTTAATTGGCTTGTGATTGATACGAGCGATACTGAGGAAATCGAAAAGGTTACTCGAACGTATCAGCTTCCGGAGGATATATTTGTCGGGATGACTTATCCAGAAGAGGTCTCTCGTTTAGAACATCTTTCAGGAACGAGTTTGAACAACCCGATTTCCTTAGTACTGCTCAACCTTTCAAGTAAAAAAGAAAAAATCGAACATCGTCTGACGCCATTGTCTTTCGTCTTATCAAATGACTTATTGATTACTTGTCGGGATGAGAAAACCAATTTTATCGATCATTTGATTGACCATCATGGAGATAAAATCGATTCTTTCGAAAAGGTGATTGTTTATGCGGCATTAGACATTTATACACATTTTGTCAAAGAGCTTCGAGAAATGAAAACGCGTATTGATTCGTTGGATCAAGAAGCTCGAAAAACGACAGAAAATGAAGAACTCTATAAGCAAGCCGATTTAGAAAGAGATATTGTTTATATTGATCATACTTTGCGAGATCAGAAAGAGACGATGGATCTATTATGGGAAACAACCGAATTTAGAGAACGTGTGAATGACGAACAGTTACTTTATGATGTCCATCTGAGGCAACGTCAAACGGAGAAGATGATATTGATCTATCGTGATCTCTTAGAAAGTATTGGCGATCTTTTCAATGGGATGATGGACAATAATCTGAACCATCTCATGAAATATCTGGATTCTACGGCCTTGATCATCTCTGTTCCTGCAATGATTGCTGGTATCTGGGGGATGAATACCGGTGGTCTCCCAGGAGAAGACTCCGCGACTGGCTTTCTTTTAGTATTAGGCGGATCGATCTTAGCGGCTGCGGCTTTAGGTTATCATTTATTTAGAAAAGATTATACAAAGTAAATAGTATGGGTTTTTTTACCCAAATTTATAACGATAGTTATGACTAAAAAATAGGAGGATCATCATGACAGAACCAAATTTAATCGACCCAAGAAAACTTTATCATACGGAAGAATTTCCAAAACAAGACCAAGAAACACCTGCTTTACAAAAGGACATGAAACCAGTACCTGATTGTGGCGAAGAAAGCTACAAAGGGACAGAGCAATTAGAAAACCGTCGTGTCTTGATTACAGGAGCAGACTCTGGGATTGGGCGGGCAGCTGCCATTGCTTTTGCAAGAGAAGGGGCAGACGTTGCTATTCAATTTTTCCCAGGTGAAGAAGAAGATGCTGAGCAAGTGGCTCATTATATCGAAGAAGCTGGTCGTAAAGCTTTACTATTACCTTATGACTTGCGTGATGAAGCAGCACCAAAAGAAATCATTGAAAAAACTGTAGCAGCATTTGGCGGATTAGATACTTTAGTTCTTAACGCTGCACAACAGATCTCTTCTCCATCCATTGCTGAAATTCCATTGGAACAAGTAAAAGATACGTTTACTGTAAATATTCTTGCGATGTTTGCTTTAGTAAAAGAAGCAATCCCGCATATTCCTGCTGGAGGAGCAATCGTTACAACAACTTCTGTACAAGCATTCAACCCAAGTGAACATTTATTGGACTATGCAGCAACAAAAGCATCGATTGCCAACTTTACAATCGGTTTAGCGAAACAATTAGCACCAAAAGGAATCCGCGTCAACGGTGTAGCGCCAGGACCAATCTGGACACCATTACAATTAGATGCAGGTCAACCAAAAGAAGATCTACCTGAATTTGGTCAACAAGCATTGTTGGAACGTGCGGGTCAACCAGCTGAATTAGCACCTGTCTATGTCTTTCTTGCATCAAACAAAGCAAGCTACGTCACTGCACAAATTTACGGTATTACAGGTGGAGAAGCCATCAATCTATAATCTGTGACAACATGTGAGGAGGGCGAAACAATGAACAAAGGAGCGAAAACGCTAGGGGCAATCTTATTGATCATTTTACTATCGGTATTAGTATTTGCTATGTTGCTGACTGCAGTATATCCATTGCCGTTTAATTTGGAAGAATTCCGCTTTTTGTCATTAACTAATTTTTATGTTCAGCAATATGTATTTTGGGTCACTGCGGCTTTTGCTGTATTGACACTGATACTCATTCTAGTCTTACTGTTCTATCCCAAAACATACCGTTCATTTTTACTTAAAAAAGGTGACGGTGAATTGACTTTAGACAAAAAGGCGATTGAAGGAATGGTTCGTTCACGTTTGACGAAAGAAGATTTTGTTTCTTCCCCGAAAGTAACGATCAAAGCGACTAAAAATAAAATCGATGTAAAAGTAAAAGGTGAATTAAAACGCACGTCATCATTAATAGGTAAAACAGGAACATTAATGTCAGACATTGAGCGTGAAGTAAAACAAATCATCGGTACAGACGAACCAGTGAACGTATTGGTCAATTATACAGGCTTTGACTCACCACAATCAAAAAGAGTCGAACAATCACGAGTACAGTAAGGGGGAGAGAAAATGAACGAGATCTTTTCGACATACAAGCTCCCAATTATTTGTGGCGTGCTTGGATTGATACTAGCTATTTTACTGATAGCTGTCGGTTTTTTCAAAACATTGCTGATCGTGATCATGGCTGCGATTGGCGTAGCCATCGGTATGTATTTGCAAAGAACCGGAATTTTAGAACATTACTTTAAATCCTAGGAGGCATTACCATGGAAAACAATCATACAAATACTAACGGAAATACACCAAAATCTGCGCATCCAGATCCAACAACACCAAACCAAGCGCAAGGAATCAAAGACGAAAAAAATAAAACAGCGCCAGTATCTGCACATCCAGATCCAGTCGTACCACATGCAGAAGAAAAGGTTGCTCATGATCAAAAAGAACATCATGATCATCCACATCATGACCCAAAACCTCATGATGGACACGTAACACCGAACGAAGGAAATAAACAGGCAAATGAAGTGAAGGGCAGTGAAGAAACAATGAACGGTGAAGTAACTTATGATGATAAAGTCATTCAAAAAATTATTGCGATCGCATTAGAACGTATCGACGGACTATTAACAGTTGACGGAGGATTTTTCTCTAATGTAGCTGGCAAGTTAGTCAATACGGACAATGAAACAGCAGGAATCGAAACGGAAGTTGGGAAAAAACAAGTGGCTGTTGATATGTCGATCGTCGTTGAATATGGCAAAGACATTGAAGATATTTTTAAACAAATGAAAGAGATCATTAGTGAAGAAGTAGCAAATATGACACATTTAGATGTCATTGAAGTAAACGTCAATGTCACAGACATCAAATCAAAAGAAGAATTTGAACAAGATCAAGTGACTGTACAAGACAAAGTGACTGATGCTGCAAAAGCAACTGGAGAGTTTGCTTCAGAACAAACAGACAAAGCAAAACATGCAGTAAACAAAGAAACAGAAAAAGTAAAAGAAGACAACGAGCCAAGAGTACAATAAGAAAACTTGGTGAGTCTAAACTTTTAAAATAAAACTACTTGTCGCATTAGAAAATCGGCTAGACACTATAGGAGGAAATACAGATGGGATTTATTTGGTCATTAATCGTTGGTGGAGTTATCGGAGCAATTGCAGGAGCAATCACAAATAAAGGCTCTTCAATGGGCATCATCGCAAACGTCATTGCAGGACTTGTTGGTTCAGCAATCGGACAAGCGTTATTAGGAACTTGGGGACCAGTTATTGGTGGTATGGCAATCGTACCTTCATTGATCGGAGCGATCATTTTAGTATTGATCGTGTCGTTCTTTGCTCGTAAATTGTAATAATAGGAAGGAAAATTTGTAATAAATACAAAAATTCTTCTACTTTGAAATAATCGGTAACGTTTAAACTTAAGTAATTTAAAAGAAGGATCTTCTCAAATTGACACGTTCAATGTTGAGAAAATCCTTCTTTTTCGTTGTTATCTCGCGTTTTGTTAAGTTTGATGAATATAATTCATTTTCTTACAGATTTTTTTCTGTCAATTTCTCCAAGTTGATTGGGAAAAATTGACGTTTTAAGTCTTTTCTATGACCGATAAACTTGAATCAGTAAAGCTTTTCATTGCTTTTCTAAATGATTTAAAAAAGGAGTGAATAGTAAAAAGACGATTAAGAAACGGAAAATACATAACGTTTTATACAAGGATCATTCATGATACTACGAACATCCTTTAAGTAAAAGAGTAACGATTATCATATGGAGAGAAAAAATGACAAAAAAATGATTCAAGAATAAACGTTTTTTCTCTTGTTGATTGATAAAGAGGAGGAAATGATTTGAGAACAAGAAGAAAACTGTTGAACAGCGCCTTGATCCTGGGTTTGACCTTAGGAAATCTCAATGGCACAGTTGTACAGGCAGTGACCGCCTTCAATGCACTAGGCCCGATTCAAAGTAGGCAGGCAAGGACAACTAGAAAGACAAAAACTAGTGATTCAGAAGAAAAGAAAGAAAATGAAAAAGCAGGAGATAAAAAAGAGGAAGAAGAAAAAAAGAAGAATGACAGTTCAGAAAGAAAAGTTATGACAGACTCCGAAAAAAAAGAGTATGATCAAATGATTCAAAGAATGTTAAATCCAAGAAACGCAATAGCAGTTCCAGATACTATACCTTTTCTAAGATCACGAGAAGCTGGTTGGTTTGCAGATTTTTTGATTAGGGAAATAACAAACGGGATAAATGATAAAGTAGTTAACCTAGAAAATATGAATGTTGGAGATACAATTGTTGTAAGAAATATCTCTCGTATGTTTTATCCATCCATTAATCATCTCATACCAGACTTCGTTAATAATAATACAAATAGAAGTGTTTTTACTAATGGGAGTCCGCTGAGGTTTAATTCTGATGCTGTGCCCCAAAGAATATTTTTTATACTTTCTAATTCGAGAAGTGGGAATTGGCAGATGAGAATGGCTCCAACTCCTTTGGCAGCACAATCTGGAAACAATGGGGAACTCGATGTTATATTCACACGTTTAAAAGTTGCTCCGCTTCAAACAGAGATTTTTGATGTGGAGAGATTTCCATTTTCATATAATGAATTACTCTGGGGAACACATACTCAAAATACGGAAGCAATGGCCCCAACATTCACTTTTGATTTCTTTGCTAGAGAAAGCGCCGAGTCAATGATTGGCCCTATGACAATGAGTGCAAAAGAATCACATTTTGTATTGCAACATCTGCAAAACGTAAATCCAGAGATGTTTGTTACTACGAATAATACTCGTGGAAATATCTCATATGAATGGGTAAGACGAATTAATACACAACAGCTGGGTAAGCAAAATGTTGAACTTCGAATGTCTGATGAGACAGGACGACCACCCGTAAATGTATCATTTGAGGTTGATGTCCAACCAATAATTGTAGCTAAAAATAAAAATGTGACCTTTAGGCAGAATGATCGCAATCCAACGGTACAAGAATTATTTGATACTCCATTTGGAGGAACTTTAACCTGGGTGAATAATATAAGTACAGAAAATATTGGTAATTTTGTTTGGAATGCTAGAGTAAGAATGCCAGATGGTAGAGAAACTACTGAGAGTGTAAATGTTTCGATTCAGCAAGATGAAGGATTACAAATAGAATTACATCCAATTGAAGAGCAAAGACTCGGCACTACTAACATCCAATTTACAGCCAATTCATTTAGAGATCTGATTAAGGATATTACTTTTAGAGATATGCCTGTGGAAAGAAATAGTTTACAACTAATAATGGGAGATTCAGTCTTGCCGAATTTCAGTATAGCAGGTGAACAAGAATTCAGATTGACGATTGAAGGAAGACGTCCCGATGTTAATGCAACTACAAGAGGTACGGTTGAAGGAACAGTTAATGTGCGTTGGGAAGATACTATATTGATGAAGTCAGCAACAGGACAATCAGCTGGTGCATTTTCATTATTATTGAGCAACTCAAATTCCAATAATATCCCCTTAAGGATCAGTAGTGGTTTGGCAACGGATATGGATGCACCAGTAGGAGTACAGACTTCTCCTTTTTCAAGATATTACTCAATTGAAATTTCACGAAATAATAATGTGATCTATAGTCAAGATGTCTTGAACAGGTCAACCTTGCAACAAGTAATCAATCAGTTTGGAAATACTGAGAATATTTTTAATGTACAATTTGGTGATGTGATTAGAATCCATCATCCTGGTCGAACAGCAAATAGTTCAGTATTGATGATGGCTGAGCAAGAGCATGATTTTACCTATGGTACAGAATATGCGTACTACGAAGTCACTTCTTCTGGATTCAAACCAGTACCAGTCATGGAGGCAGAAGCTTCACAAAAAAGCTTTGTTTTGGGAGAGAATACTTCAACCATTGATCCAGGCTCATTACTTGATAATGTGACGATTAATGGACGTAGAATCGATAGTAGTCAATATACAGTAGAATCATTGATCGACTTCGACACAAGTACGATCGGTACACGTAAGATGCGTTTAAGAATCAACATGAAAGATGGACTTGCCTCAAATGAAATCGAAGTAGAGTATGATGTGAAGTGGGGAGATACCTTTGTCTTAAGAGGATTAAATGAAGCCACAGTCGGGGCATTTAGTTTGCATAAAGAAAACGGTCAATTTGCACTCCATGCTTCACAAGGAGTAAGCGGCACGAATCTCGCCAACCCAGTCAACAACCATTTTGGTCGAGATACGTATTATTCGATCGAAGTTATGGGCGGATCTAGTACGAATTATACATACGAAGTAGCGGGTAATTCTACGATCAGGGATGCCATCAACGGTTTCAATAATGGACAGCCTCTTCCAGTTGAAAAAGGTAACGTGATCAAAGTATATCATGCAGATCCACGTGGTCCCTCACAAGGACGTAACCTTCTAATGCAAGATGAATTGGTTCGTGATTACACGATCGGTTCAAACTACGCCTATTACGAAATCACAGATAATGGGTTAGAACCGATTATTGCCGTAGCTGCAGATTCATCACCGCAAGAGTTTACTTTAGGGGATAGCACGGCAGGAATCAATGGAGCAAATCTGATCGATCATATCACAGTCAATGGTATCGAATTAGCTCCAAATCTATACAGAGTGACGCAATTAGAAGAGTTTGATACGTCAACTGCTGGCAAGAAAGATTTGCGCATTCAGTTTGAAACGACAGATGGCTTAGTTTCTAAGGAAATCACCGTTCCTTATGAAGTCAAATGGGGGAACACAATCGTTATGCGTTCGGCGAATGGCGGAGCAGCGGGTGCATTTTCTTTAAGAACAGGTAGTAATAACTCGGTACGTCAGTTAACCATGTTCCCTGGGATTGATTCGCCACTAAATGAGCAGTTAAGTCCTAACTCTTCCTTGTACTATTCAATGGAAATCATTCGTGGCGATCGAACAGTCTATTCTCAAGAAATGCCAGGCCGAGCAACTCTACAACAAGTCTTGGATAATTTTGGAACGAATCGTGCGGTAACCGTTCAATTTGGTGACGTGATCAAAATCTATCATCCGCAACGTTCAGAAGGAAGTTCAGTGCTGATGGTTAATGAAGAAGAACAAGACTTCACACATAATTCATCTTATGCTTACTATGAAGTGACTGCATACGGTTTTGAGCCAATGGCAGTCATGGATGCTTATACTGCCAATAAAGAGCTAGTTTTAGCACAAGATACCACTAACTTTGAGTTGGAAGAGTTACTAGATAGAGTCACGATCAACGGTGAAGCTGTCGCTGAAGATACGTATACGATCGAACGTTTATCTGATTTCGATACTTCGACGGTCGGTGAAAGAGAAGTTCGTTTGAGAATGGAAATGAAAGATGGATTAGCTTCTGTGGAATTAGAGATTCCTTACGAAGTGAAATGGGGAAGTACATTCTTGTTGAAAGGTCTTGAAAATGCGACAGTTGGTGCTTTTAGTATCGTCGAACAAGATGGCGTATCAAAAATCCATGCGACTCAAGGGGAACAAGGCACGATTTTGAATAATGCGGTCAATAATGTTTTTGGACGAGATACGTATTATCGAATTGAGATTTTAGCTGATCCTGAACAACCTGAAAGCCACTTGTTCCCTAATAATGTCAAATACAGCTATGAAGTAACAGGACATATGACAATTAGGCAAGCGATCCAAGGCTTCAACAATGGGCAACCATTAGAAGTGAACGAAGGAGATATCTTCAAAGTGTATCATGCAGAAACGGAAAATCGTAACTTACTGATGCGAGATAACTTAGTCAGAAACTTTACGGCCGGGTCTAATTATGCACATTACCGTATCCAAAATGGTGAATTTGAGCCAATCACGATGATCCATGCGGAAAAACAAAATCAAAGTCTCGTTTTAGGTGAGGATGCTAGTGAATTGGATGCGACAAAACTGATCAATGAAGTTCGTTTCAACGGACACCAGTTGTCTAGTTCGTTATATAATGTAGAACAAATCGATGAATTTGATACACAAACTGCTGGGCATAAATCGGTGACAGTTCGAGTATCGACCGCAGATGGTGTCACAGCAACTGATATCGAAGTGCCTTATGAAGTGAAATGGGGAAGCACGATCCATCTGAAGAATCGCCAAAATGAAACAGTTGGCTCATTCGGATTAGTGAAAAGTGGCCGTCAAATCGAAATCCAGTCGATCCAAGGTTCAGATCGTACGATTTTAAATAATCGTGTGACACAAGTAGATGATAATAATGTCTACTATGGCATCGAGATCATTGGTCAAGATGGTCGTGCGAAATACCAATACGATGTTCGAGGAACACAAACGATCCAACAGGCAATCTCACGTTTTAATAGTGGCAATGCCTTCCCAGTTGTTGAGGGCGATGTGGTGAAAGTGTATCATCAAGATGCAAACAACAATATCTTGATGCACGAAGAACAGGAAAGAAACTTTACTTATGGCGGACAATTTGCTGTTTATAATGTGACTGAATATGGCTTTGAGCCGACAGGCGAATTAGATGTCAGAACAAGAGAAGCAGCGATTGCAATTGGCACAGAAAGAGTTGATCCGAAATCATTGATCGATACAGTCCGAGTGAATGGCCGTGAGATCTCCAATAATTCTTTCACCGTTCAATTACAAGAAGATTCACAGATCGATACTTCTCAACTTGGAAGTAATAATGTGGTAGGCTTAGATATCCAAGTGGATCAAGCACATGGCGGATTTACAACAAGTACGGAAGGAAGATACTCAGTTGTCGAACAAGGTCAAGAAGATACACCAGGAGCGGGTGACGAAAATTCTGGCGGAAATGCTGCTGGAGAAAACCCTGGAGAAAATAGTGGTGAAAATGAACTGAATGAAGAGGGCGCTCTTGGAGAAGATATGGGCAACTTGCCACAAACCAATGCGACTAGAAACACACTCCTTTCTGTATTAGGAACCATGCTACTCGCTCTAGTTGGCGGTATCTTCTTCTGGAAGAAACGATCAATTGAAGAAGTAGAAGAAGAATCGAAAGAATAAAGTGAGTTCATATCCACTTTTTATAAGTAACAGAAAAAATAGTTTTTAGAGAAGAACAAAGACCACTAAAATAGAATAAGGGAAACACTCAAAGGAGGGGAGACCCGAACTTGAGTGTTTTTTGCATTTGTTTGTGAGGTGAATAAAAAATGTTGAAGATTTTGTCGAAAAAGTTAAAAAGACAATTAAGATTACTGGAATACTTATTTGAAGGCGATAGCTATCGGTTTAATGATTTAGAAAATTTACTTGGCTGTTCAGCAAAAACTTTGCGCAACGACTTACTTGATATTCATTCTTACGCTAGTGATATCAAGATCAAAATGACCCGAGGAGAGGGAGTAAAGGCAACGATCTTACCTCATGTAACAGAAGATTATATTTATCATGTGATCAAGCAAGAATCCATGGAGTATCGCTATTTAGAAGCGATTTTATTACATAAGTTCAAAAATTATCTGGAGTTAGCCGACTATTTATTTATTTCTGAAAGTACTTTGCGACGAATTGTCGATAAAATCAACCCAACGTTGCATAGATATGGGATGAAAGTACAAGCATTGATCAAGCTTACTGGAAACGACCAAATCATCACTGAAATGACGGTCCAGTTTTTAATGGAGAAATATCATTATTTCGAGGACGCATTTCCTGAAAATTTTCGTTCACTTATTCTTCAACTCATTCAAGCATTTATTGAAGAAAATGGGCTGCAACCACAATTCACTCATTTAGAACCGCAAGAGGAAAAACTATTTTATTTTTGGGTCGCTAGCCGTATTCTGTTACTTCAAAATGAGGAAAGCATAAGTTCGATAAGTAAAAAACAAAAGAAATTTAGGTATGAACAACTATCTGTGGAGCGTTTGCGCCTGCCGAAAACGAACGACTTGATCAACGAACAGTTAGCAACTTACATATTTGACAAGCCATTTGTCCATCAGTTATTCGATATTGAGTCTGCAAGTATGAAAAATCCAATTATTCTTGCATTGAATAATTTTATAAAAGAGGTAGAAGAAAAGTACGGGATCATTTGTGAAGATAAGCAAAGGATTTTCCGGAAAGTGAGCATTTTATTACAACAAAATACAGTCCCATTTACTGTTTATTATAAAAAAAACTCTCTTTTTTTTAAAAATAATCACTCAGAAATGAAAGAAATCCAGCTTAGGTTTTGGAATAAGATGAAACATGCCATGCATAATCATTCGATTTTATTAAATGATTTTGAAGGATTTACTACAACGGTATTCACGGAAATATTATTATACTGGCCAGTTTTGTTAAAAATGTTCGAAGAAAATAAACAGGTTCGCGCATTAGTCGTAACTAATGCTACGCTAAAATATGATGACTATTTACTTAGTAATTTAGAGCATCAACTAGGTAATCGCTTTGAATTTATTCTCAGAAAAAACAAGACAATCTCTCAAGCGCTGATCAACTATGAGAATTATGATTGCATTATTTCAAACATTTCAATAGATAAAAGCTATAATATTCCTGTATTTGGTATATCCGTTTTCCCAAAAGCTAGAGAGATCAATAATCTGATCCACTTTTATCAAGAGTTGCTCGCATAAATAAGAGAACTGAAAAAGCCCACAAGACATAAAA
>NZ_JAFLWG010000086.1:0-1094 GCF_017316315.1 Enterococcus sp. DIV1298c
AGAAAATCTAAAGGTATTTCTCAAAATAATATATGCAATGGAAATCTAGAACGTTCAACCCTTTCTAAGTTTGAGAGCAAGAATAGAGTACCGTCATTCGATACAATGCAGTATCTATTAGAACAAGTCAATGTATCGTTTGATGAATTTGAATATATTTGTAATGAATATAATAATAGTGAAAGACAAGCTATATTAGTTGATTTTTATTCTTTAGTATCCAATGCACAGCGAAGTAAGATAGATACGCTAATTAAGCGATGTGAACTATATTTAAAAAATAATAATGATTATAAAATTAATGAGATAAACCATATTTTACATATTTTTATAGAACTAAATGAAATAAATAAGTTAAACGTTTCAGACATAAGTGTCAAATTGGCGACTATTGTGTGGGATAGGATTTCTTTGATTGACACTTGGACATACGATGATATGAGAACCATCAATTTTATTTTTTACTTTTTACCTTTAGAAACAATCAAAGCTATTGTTCCAAAAATGCTACGAAGTTTGGAGAAGTATAATACATTAAAGGAAATATCAATTCTACGTTTGTCAATATTAACTAATTTTTCAACAATATTTTTAGAGAACGCGATGTATACTGAATGCAAAAATATACTAGATTATGCACATAGTTTTGCTGAAAATGCGAAAAGATATGATTACCTTGGAATCATTATGGTTAGAAAATCTATCTGTGAACAAAAATCGGCAGAGGTGACTAAGTGGCTAGAATTTTTATCTATGGCGAGTGAAGAAGATATTGTTACCGAATTGAAAAAAGAGATTGACCGACATTTAGTAGGGTATTCTTCTAAATACGATTTTAAAACAATGTGAATCATAAATTAATTTATGTGTATTGGGCGAGAAGAATGTAGGATTTTAAAGCAATAATACAAGAAATAGAGTAACAAGTCTCATACATACGTTTGCATGCGGATACGAGCTAATTCACTAGGGCATAGCCTATGGTAGTCAAAAAAATATTCTTTTAGGTTAGGGATGTCGAAAAAATAGAGATAATGAAATGTAAGATCAATAAAAAACAGAAACTCCCCAATCTTTTTCTGATTGGAGGAGTT
>NZ_JAFLWG010000087.1:0-2552 GCF_017316315.1 Enterococcus sp. DIV1298c
ACGATACCGCCCATCAAGCCGTTCGAAGTATTCGTATGTAACGTTCCTAAAACCTCGCCATTTTTGATTGTGGCAGTGCCGTTGTTGATTCCGATCAATCCGGCACTTCCATAAGGTTGACTCGCTGAGATCTCACTGTGTTCGTCGATTTTGATATTTTCAAGTTCAATCGATGTGCCACTTGCCACTTGCCCAATCAACCCAGCCGAGTAAAACTGCGTTCTCGTATTGTTGACAGTCACCCGTGACAAAGTTAAATTCTCGATCCGTGATTGGTTGCCTCCATTAAGTGTCTGGATCATCCCAAGTGCCGCACTGGAACCAGCTAATGAAAGATTGGTGATCGTCGTGCCATTACCCATCAAGTTCCCAGAAAATTGACTTCTACCTGTAAAGTTACCTTTTCCAGCCATGTCGATTGTTTGATTTGTCTCTGGTTCAAACGTATAAGTTTGACTATTTGAATCGTATGGAAATTCACTTCGTAAGAATCTTTCTAAATCATCCGCATTGCGGATAACGGTTGATGCGTATTCCGCTGTAACAGTTGCATTTTCACTGCCCATCCTGAATGTTGCCGTGCGATTCGTTAGATCAACATTGGAAATGGTACTATCTGCTCCAGTTACACTAAAACCTGAAAAACGATACCCTGGTAATGCAGGTGCAGCGGTAACGACTGTTTCTTGTCCCATTTGCAAAGTATTTGAACCAGCTGTCGGGTCAGTATTACTCCCGGCTTGAGGATTTCGATTCAATGTGAGTACCTGATCCGCTAGTTCATAACGAGCGGTCACTGTTGCATTTTCGGAACCCATGGTAAATGTAGCAGTGCGGTTGGTTGTATTCACATTACTGATTGTTCCCCCAGTCCCACTTACATCAAATCCTGCGAAACGATATCCAGGAGCTGCAGGAGCCGCACGAACCGTCGTTGTTTCTCCCATCACTAAACTCGTTTTATCTGCTGTTAAGCTTCCTGTGCTACCTGGACCATTATTCTGATTGAGTGACAAAGTTTGAGTAGTTAGCGAATATATTGCCGTTAGAATCGCATCCTCAGTTCCAATAGTCATACTCCCACCTAAGCTAGGTGGTATATGGTTAAGCCAGCTTCCAGCACCTGTGAGTTCAAACCGATCAAACTGATAACCTGGATTGGGCGCTCCGGCACGAATCACCCCCCACGTACCAGGAACCAGTGGTCCTGTTGGAAAGGTCGGTAATACTTGACTTCCTTCAGGAGGTTCAACTCTGCCAGTCACCGTATATACCGGTGGCACATAGGCCGCTTCGGAGAACTCAGTGCGCATTGCTGAAACGAGAGTTTCTCTATGATTTCTATGCCACATTTGTATAAACAAAGAGGAATGATAGAAATATGAATTAACTATCCAACTGACATCAAGTGTAAAAACGTTTGATTGAGCAAATGTACTTCTCCTAACAGATGTTCTTTCTACAACGATTCGATAGGGATGAAAATCTGCTAACACCCCTTCGCTGTCGCCTGAACGAGCCACAGGGTCCTTAAACCCATATGATTCTCTTTCGAAAACCGTAATTCTAAAATTATCACTATTTGCTTGGATCCTTGGGACAAACTCATAGTCACTTCTTACAGGATTCCCCCATATATTAGAACCAGAATTGATGATATCCCCTCCATTTGGAGTATAGATATATTGTCGAGGTAAATAAAATGTCCCTGCAATGGTATCACCAATTTCTGAACCAATCGCATTGTTGCTATTGTCCCAAGCAATAACTGCTCTACTGTCGTTCATCAAATAATTAGAGTATGTTTGTGGAAACTGTGTTCTTCCACTACCACTAGCATTTCCTTTAAGAAAACGAGAAATCCAAAAATTATCTAAGTTCGTCAATTCACCCATTCTGGATGAGATTCCATTTCCATCTAGCAACTCATCTGTTACATCTGGCGTATCTGAATCTTGGATATGTAGATTTTTAATAAGTTCAGCTCGTTCTTCTTCCGTGAATTGAACTGTTGGACTTGACTCTTCTACCACCTCTCCTATTTCTTCTGTTGTCTCAGGTATACCATCTGTCGTTTCGATTTCGGTAATCGAACTATCAATTGTTTCAGCAATCACCCCTACACTATTCCCTAATGACGAGAAGAGCATCAGAACGACCAAAATCATTTGTACTATTTTCTTTCTATAAAAATGAGTCATTTATCTCCTCCTACTCTACACGTGATGCCTCCCGTGTAGTCATCTGCTGATTGTTTTTGGCAGAAAGCTATACTCACTGTTTTTTATGTGTTTTTTCTATATCTTGCGCCTTCTGTTTGATGAAAGCTACAGATACGTAACTGAATATTCTTCCATAACATCGCAACTATAAAAGGTCATTTGATCTCCAACAGTTGTTTATGGTGGCATCTATTCGTTTTTTATTCAACCTACTTTAGGTGTATCACACTCCTTTTAGCTCCGATGAAAATATAATTATAAATAGCAAAGGAACACGTTATGGTTTTTAGCTTCCCTTTAGTATAATAACATTAATACACGCATTTTTTA
>NZ_JAFLWG010000088.1:0-1699 GCF_017316315.1 Enterococcus sp. DIV1298c
GTATAAAATAATCAATCGAAAAAATGAAATTTTATGCAAAATATAACTTGATTTATTTTTGTTGAGAAAATTTTTTTTGATTTTCTAGTTATTTAAATTTCTATAAGAGCTTAATAATAGATTTCTTATTTATCGGTTGCTAAAATTCAAAATAACTTAAGTTGTAAATACAGAAATGATTGAAAAAGGCGTCTTTTGATAAAAATTATTTGAGGGAGTGTTTCATTAGAAAGCATATTTTGTGTTGATTTAATCTGTGGGGGAGAAAATGGATACGCGAATCTGCTCTAGGAGGAATAAGGATGAAGAGGGACTATAGAAAGACGATGGATCAAAAAGCACGAGCAAAGTCTCGTTCTAAAAAATCCATTTTGGTTGGTACATCGATTGCTGCCGGAATGATGTTAGGTCTTACTCCTATTTCGGTCACCACTCCGTTATTTACGATCGGTAGTCACCAAGTGCATGCCGATATTATCAGTGGACAATTATTTAATAATTTAACTACAACGAACTCAAGTGGAACGACAACAACAGCCCCATATACTCTTGAAGGGGCAACAAGAAATGTGAATTTTACGATATCTGGTGATAATGGGATCAATGTTAGTCTCTTAAATGGGAATCGACGGGCAGTATTAGCAATTCCTGAAGAAATGCAAGGGTTGGTTGCGCCAAACGGGAATGCAACCGTCCGGACAGATATTTTATTGCCTACAGATGAATTAGCTCCATTGCTCAATGCAGTGAATGGCGCAGTTACACCATTGATCCAGACAATTGGAACGTTGGTAAATGCAAATCCGTTAGCTAGTGTGAATTTGGCTCAAGTTTATCAACAATTAAACTTATTGCAAAATCTAAGTACACTGACATCTGCTGAAGTACAAATACCATTGCAGATGCAAGGTGATGAGTATATTTATGGTGAACTTGATGGCGCATTAGAAACGATAATCAGAGAGAATTTAAGTAAGATCTTAACTGATTTGAACAGCGCCGTCCAAGCATTGCAAGCCACTCCTAATAATGGTGGTATTTTGGCAAGAGTAGCTGCTACGACGATCAATACAGCACTAGCTGCTACAGTAAAACCAGTATTTAATGTTGCTTATGCTGCACTTCTTCCATTAGTGAATGTTGGCTCTTCCTTGATTGGATCAGTCGCAGATGCAAGTATCTTAGGCGGAACAACGGTGATTATCCCAACAACGATCCAAGACCCTTCATACGCGGACCTTACCGCTGCGGGTGTAGATCTTTCTGTGCCATATGAAGCAGGATTTGTAGGAACAGTCGTAAAATCTGATTTATTGAATATTAATGTTGCTTCAAATACTGACGGCTATACTCCTGTTTTTTATCAGGCAGCAGAGGTAACTGCACCGTACAACGTTGAGGTCACAGGTAATTCGACGGATGGGTATGAAGTGACAGGGATGGCTGATCCGAATGCAACAGTTAGGATCTATGACGATGCTGGAAATTTGATTGCTGAAGGTCAAGCAGATGCAACTGGAAACTTTACGATACCAATTTCTCAAGAAGATGTAGCTCCATTAGATGATATTCAGTTAATTGCTTATGACCAAGCTGATAATCCAAGTTTACCGACAGCTGCAATTATCCCTGACGATGAAGAAGCCGACGCGGATGCCGACGCCGACGCGGATGCTGACGCCGATGCCGATGCCGACGC
>NZ_JAFLWG010000089.1:0-1965 GCF_017316315.1 Enterococcus sp. DIV1298c
T
This sequence comes from Enterococcus sp. DIV1298c, assembly GCF_017316315.1. Taxonomy (NCBI): domain Bacteria; kingdom Bacillati; phylum Bacillota; class Bacilli; order Lactobacillales; family Enterococcaceae; genus Enterococcus; species Enterococcus sp. DIV1298c. The sequence continues at coordinate 2 of NZ_JAFLWG010000089.1, forward strand.
TTTTTCATTTTCTTCCCCCAAAAATTTATTTTTACTACTATGTAAATATGTAGTAGTTACTAAAGGATGAATCACTAATATGTTGTGAAAGCCTATTCATTTCTGTAAATATTTTTTATTATATCTTCTTTGGTTTATCATCGAAAACACATTAATATTATATCTTTGTATAATGAATAATACAAGACTATGTTCGAATATATTTGTTTTTTTAAGATAGAACGAAAGAGCCGATTGGAAATAGTACGAAACACCATTTATAACAAAGAGGAAAGGAGAAGGGAAGATGTGAATAATTGCAATTCTTGTTTTATTTGTTTGTTAAAAAATAACAAAAATATGTAAAGTGTTTCGTTTTTTTATGGTATAATCAATATCTAAATACTTGATACTAAGCCGTATCTGACATGTAGGAGAATGGAAATGAGAGAAACTGACATAAAAAGTGAACTGTTGTCTATCGGAGAATTGGCGAAAATCACCGGTGTCAACATTAAGTCATTAAGATATTATGAGCAGATTGGGGTCCTATTGCCCGTGTATGTCAATCCAAGCTCGGGTTACCGTTACTATTCATTAGCTCAAGTGAGTGCAGTTGAACTGATTCAAGCATGTGTAGAGATCGGTATACCGTTAAAAGAGCTGCACCGATTTGGCGATTCCAAAAGTTCAATCGACTATCTTTCTTTTTTGACCTATAGTGAAGAACTAATGAAGCAAAAAATCGATGCGCTTCAGCAAAACTTAAAAGGCATGCAAGCATTGAAAGAGGAAGTCGAACTCCTTAAAAAATATCGACATTCAAAAAATCAACATATCCGGAAGATGAATGAGAAATATCTGTATGTTTTTCCTTATCAGCCCACTGATAATAAAAAGACGCTTTATACAGAAGCAGCAAAATTATTTGAGCGTTCGCTTGAAGGGGGCTATGAACCTTTATATGATTTTGGTTTTCTCTATGAGTTTACAGGCGAAAATATTCAACAATATATGTTTTTAGAGATCATGCCTACAACAAATGTCTGTGAAAATATAAAAGTTTTACCAAGTGGGCAGTATGCCTGCCGTTTTACACCTAAAAACTATGGTGAAAATCTTCCAGAATTGTTTCCAGAAATATTTAGTAAAAAAGGAAAGGTTCTTGCGATCGAAGCAGAAGCGCAACGGGAACATTAGAAGAAATCATCTATGAAGCCAGAGTTTTTATTGACTGAGGACTAATTCACATAGAATTTAAAGTCAATGAAGAAAATAAGTAATGGTGGGTAGAAAAACATAATGAATATTGAAAAAAGAGCCAGTAGATCCGGCTCTTTTTTTGAACGATCGAAGCTTTTATTTTTCTTGATTTGATCGACGTTTTTTTTCGAGTACAGTCAATCCACCAACGATGATCAGAACAACAAAATAAGTCGTCCAGCTGATCAAATTGAAAACTAACAGGACTAATCCGACAATCAAACATAATAATAGCGTCCAAACGGTTAAATTTTTTTCCATAAAAGGGAGAAAACAAGTAAGAAAATCAGTGATGATCCATTTTGCTTCCTACACTAAACCTCCTTGCGCTAAATTTTTTATATTCAGTAACAATGTTTCTATAAAAATAAATTTTAGCATAACTTGCTTCAATACTGCTAGTCTTAGATCATAATTGAAAGGATTATGTATGTTGAGCGCCGTGTGAGGACTTATAAGATAAGAGTCGAAGAGGGGATAAATATAATTAAAGACACCTACTTTGACCTTCAAGTAGGTGTCTTTATTGTGAACTAGAGTTGCAATCGTCCATTCGGGGTTTCACTCCTATGCGGATTTTTTAAGTTCTTGCACTGCTTGTTCGATCGTTACACCAGTAGCTACGCGATTGCTATCCTCTTTGTCAAAAACGACGAAAAGATTTAAATCGGTGTTAAGAGTGACACGATATTGTAGTTCTTTGTTATAGAATGTCATAGTCA
>NZ_JAFLWG010000009.1:0-27912 GCF_017316315.1 Enterococcus sp. DIV1298c
GTTTTCGATTATCAGTGCTTCTTTATAAGTACAGCTTGATTTTGACTTATGACAGCGTACCTAATGGATTGCGACAGCCGCCAAAGGCAATTTTTTCCTTTTCAGCGATTTCTTTTTTAATAAATGGCAAAACACTCTGCGCATAAAGTTCATCGATTTTTTCAACAAGCAAATGATCACTAGGCAATGTTTGCTTTTCTAGTCGTGCATTAAACCATTGCTCAATCTCTTGCGGATACAAGTTGCCTGCAATCGAAGACAAGCAATTAAAACCTAAGTCAATCTTTCGTGCTAATTCTTTTTCTCCTCCTGCATAGATGTGCAGTTCCTTTGATGTTCGAGCAAGTAGCTCTTGGACAGTCGTTGGATCACCCGCCTCTTTTATACCGATGACTCGTTCCTCTTTCAATAGTTCAATGTAAGTTTCAAGAGAACAGCTAAAACCTGTGCGAAGCGGGTTATTGTAAATAATCGTTGGTTTATTACTCAACAAGATCAGCTTCGAAGCATAAGCAAAGGCTTCCGCCTGACTAGGTAAAATATAGGGCGGGAAACCTAATAATATCCCTTTGATGATAGTTGATTGATCGATTTTTTCTGCAAGTAATTCCGCTTCTTTTTGGCGAATACTCGCTAACCCAAAAATCAGCTCAAAGTCGTTAGCGACCTTCAATTTAGGAAGCTGTTCAATCATGGCTATTTTTTCTTGAACTGTTAGCGAATGCTGTTCGCCAGTAGAGCCACACACCAAAACCGATTTTACGCCTTTATTTGCTAAGTATTCGATATGAGCAAACGTTGCATCGATGTTCAACGTTTCATCTGGATAAAAAGCTGTAGGAACAGCTATATGATAGTTTTGAGTAAGAGACATGCGAACACCTCAGTTTCTTTGATTTAGGAATAGTTTAACATACCTGACAGAAATATTTTGCAGTTAGGTGAAACAACTATAAACAGTGATAACCATATAACGGAAGTCGGGACAGAAAAGGTAACTTCTGCTCCCGCCGTTTATTCAGTATTAAGGAATACAACAAAAATGAATGTTATGCTTGTCTCAAACATATCCCCCTCTACAAAAAAGAACCGATACTCCAAAGATAGTTTTGGAGTATCGATTCATTCGTTGATTGTTCTGTTTTTTAGAGCCTATAAATTGGCCTAACCTTTTATGCTTTTCTGAGTTCCAGCCCTTATCCTGTCGCCAAAACAAAACACAGAATTGCGACTAGAACCGTCAAAACAAATTCAACCTTCACTTCCGTTCCATACGTTTGGTTTGGCAGATAGATTGCTTTTCGTTTCGATTGATAAGGGATCTTAGGGCGGTTGGGTTGAGCAGACTCAATAAGTATCGATAATAAAATCAGTGTGAAATAAATAGGATTTTGTTGTACCGCAAAATAGATGCTTGAAGCTAATAAAATCAAACTAGTACCTTTGAGTATTCTAGCGTAGGTCATTTTCTCTCCTCCATTCTATTCGTCTACTAAAAACCGAAGTGAATCATTCCTTTTATGTATTTATTTTTATTACTAATTCTTAAAACGAGAGAAACAATGATTTAAAGTATTTAGACGTATTTCAAACTATTTCTTTTTCTAAAAATGATACAATTCAAATTCTAAAATGGAGCAAATAATAAGAACTAAAATCGTCAGAATCAGCTCAAATGTCACTTCCGTTCCATAGGTTTGATTCGGTAGATAGATTGATTTTCGTCTGGACTTATAGGGGATTTTAGGTCGGTTAGGTTGGGCATATTCGAGCAATATTGTTAGCATGATCAGAGTGAGATAGATCGTATCTTTCATTGCAGCAAAATAGATGCTTAGCGCCAATAAAACCAGTTGGATGATTTTGATTATTCGAACGTAGGTCATCTTTCATCTCTCCATTCTATGTATAAATAGTAATCACTACTTCCCTACAACTATATGTACGCCAAATACTAAAATGTTACTTTAACAAATTAAAATAACTACTAATTTAATCATATCAAAAAATATAAAAATTTTTCATCTCATTCCTAAAAAGCGGTTTTAACAGCATAATCGTCACTACATTCATTCGTCTAAATCAAAAAACTATGAACGAATAAAAAAACGGAACAACAGAATGGATGAATCCATCCACCTGTTATTCCGTATCTAATACTATTTAAAATCAGTTTCTACTCTACAAATGGCTCTTCACCTAGCGCTTGTTGTGCGGCTAAGTTTAGTAGGCTCCATTGACGGTCGTGTCCTGGTTGGAAGAAGAAGTCTGCTTCCGCCAAGTCTTCGATCGTTAATTTTTGTTGGATGGCTAAAGCCAAAACATTTCCTTGAGGAGTAATATCTTTCGTTGATAATACTGCTCCACCTAGCAATTGGTGCGTAAATGGATCATACGCTAATTGTACGGCTGCTTTCGCATTGCCAAATTCTTCTGGTACGAATTTTGGACGGATCGTATCTTCGTAGAAGGAAGTTTTGATTGCTACGCCTGCACGATCAGCTGTGAAGCTGTTCAAACCACTTGCAGCAAAGTGATAGTCAAACACACGTAACGCAGATGAGCCGACTAAGCCTCCAAATGGTTTGCTTGGTGTTTGTTCAAATAAATGTTGGACCACATAGCGTGCTTCTCTACGTGCAACTGTTGCCAATGCGATCGGCACTTTTTTGCCTGCTGGGATCGAGTAAGCAAGTGTCGCATCCCCTACCGCATAAACATCAGGTAAGTTTGTTTGTAGATATTCGTCTGTGATGATCCAGCCACGTTCATCTAAGTCCACGATTCCTTGCAACCATTCAGTGTTCGGTTTGACACCGGCAGCTTGGATGATCAAATCAGTTTCGATCGTACCACTCTCTGTTTCGATTGCAGCTACTTTACCGTCACCAGTAAATGCTTTGATGTTCACACCCGTTTTGATGTTCATCCCTTTTTCTTTCAAGTGTGCTTCTAAGATATCTGTCATTTCCTTATCTAAGTAAGTACCTAAAGGACGATCGATCATATCTATTAATGTAACTTCTTTCCCTGCATTCAAGAAAACTTCTGCAGCTTCGATCCCGATGTAACCTGAACCGATAACAGCTACTTTTTTCACTGCTGGGTCTGTCATGCGTTCTTTGATTTTCGTTGCCCAATTGTAGCCACGCATCAAATACACATTTTCCAAGTCTGTTCCTGGAACAGGTAGTGAGTTTGGTTTAACACCTGAACTCAAAATCAATTTATCATAAGCATACTCTTCAGTATGTCCATCTTCTTTACGTGTAACTGTTACTGTTTTTTTATCTGCATTGATTGTTTTTACTTCGTGGTTATTTAATATACCCACATTTGGTTGTGGAAAGTTTTCTGGTCTGAAGTTGCGGACGTCATTCACACTAGTGACTTGATCCTCTAAATATAACTCCATACCGCATGACATAAATGAAACATAGTCGCCTGCTTCAAACAAAGTGATATCAACATTTTCTCCGTATCTAGACAGTAATTCTAAAATGGATTGATGACCTCCATGTGATGCACCGACAATAATTACTTTCGTTTTTTCCATTGACAAGACCCTCCTCATAACAATTGTTTAGAAACATCCTAAACATTTTCACGATATCATTCATCTTCTAATAAAGCAAATGAAAAGGCTTGCCTAAAAAGTAAGTTCTGTTATTTTATCATTATTTTTCGAGTTCTGTTAAAAATGTACCAATGCGTCTACACGCTTCTTGCAGATCGTCCATACCACTTGCATAAGAGATCCGAATAAAGCCTTCGCCTTCTGGTCCAAAAGCAGAACCAGGGATACAGGCAACTTTGCCTTGTTCTGCGAGTGCTAAACAAAAGTCCCACGAATTCATCTGGATGGTTTCTGGTAAGCGGCAGAACAAATAAAACGCGCCGTCTGGTTGAGAGATTTGAAATCCTAATGCTGTAAGCTGAGGCAATAGATAATCCCGACGTTCAACGTAGCGGGCTTTCATTTTTTCGCCTTCATCCATACTTTTTGTCAGTGCTTCGATCGCTGCTTTTTGAGAAATCGTTGTGGCAGAAGTCACTAAATATTGATGGACTTTGATCAATTCATCGATCACCGGTTTTTGGGCAAAAAGAAAGCCAATCCGCCAACCTGTCATGGCATGGGATTTAGATAGCCCATTCACGACAATTGTTTGTTCTGGCAGATACGTCGCAATCGATACATGCTCCCCAACATAATTCAGCTCGGCATACACTTCATCACTGATGACAAAAACTGGATGTTGACGCAAGACTTCCGCAAGCTTCTTCATTTGTTCAGCGGATAATAATGTTCCAGTTGGATTACTTGGATAGTTCAAGATAACTGCTTTGATCTCGTCTCCGTATTTGGCAAACGCTTCTTCTAGTTGCTCAGGTTGGCAAATAAAACCAGTTTCTGAGGTATCGATCGTGATCAATTCTGCGCCTGCTAGATCAACGATTGGTTGATAACCAGGATAGGCAGGTGCTGGGATCAACACTTTATCGCCTTCTTCTAAGACAGCTAATAAAGCTGTCGCAATCGCTTCTGTGGCGCCGATCGTTGTCAGTACTTCCGTTTGTGGATCATAGGAAAGACCGTAACGTTCTTTTTGGAAGAAACAAGCTGCCTCGCATAATTCTGGTAAACCTCTCATCCCTGTATAATGGGAATAGTTTTCTTTGATTGCTGTGATACCAGCTTCTTTTACTGCTTCCGGTGTTGAAAAGTCAGGCTCACCTAATGTCAATTTGATGATATCTGGAATACTTGAGATCTGTTGATCGAACATCCGGATCTGTGAGACTTCGACTTTAGCCAGCCTTGGATTAAAACGATGGTGTAAATTCATAGACTTCTCCCCTTTTGGTTACTATCCTTATTTTTTCAGAAAAGTTCCTTGGTGTAAAGGATTGTTTTGTACCATTCCAAGCCTTTTTCTAAAACGGACATATCAAAATCAAATATCGCATCATGAAGTGCGGGCGTATCGCCTACACCTAGAAAGAAAAAGACACAAGGATAGTGTTCCGTATAGACGCCGAAATCTTCTGCTTGTAAGACAGGCTCAGCTAATTCATGTAATAGTTCTGAATGAGCAAGTGCCGCATACAACTTTTCATCATTGCGCACAGCAGGGTACCCGTCATTATAGCGAAAGGAGATCTTTGCTTGAGAAGTTTGTTGGAATTCTTCTGCTAGTCGTGCTAATTGCGCTTTTAAGTCTGTTTGTGTCTTGCGACTGTAAGAACGAATGCTTCCTGAAATCACCACTTCATTGGCTAAGACATTGCGGATCGTACCGCCTGTGATCTGGCCGAATTTTAAAAGATGTTCAAGATTTGCTGGCAAAGATTCGTCAAAATCATAGACTTCTTTCATAAAACGCACGGCTGCTTCTAAACTGTCGATGCCTTGGCTGCTGGATGCGACGTGTGCCGATCTGCCTTGGACAATGATATCCGTTTCGCTACTTTGCGCCAGCAATGCACCAGGGCGTGAGAATACTTTGCCTTCTGGTAAACCTGGCCATAAATGAAAGCCGAAGATTGCCTGGACATTGTAATGTTCCAGCAACCCAGAACGGATCACACTCTCTGCTCCACCAGCAATTTCTTCAGACGGTTGAAAGATCAAGACGATATTGTGTTGCATCTCTTGTCGATGCGTAGCAATATAGTCAGTCAATCCTAAAAGCATCGCCATATGGCCATCGTGTCCGCATGCGTGCATGAATCCTGGATGTGTAGAAGCAAAAGGTAACCCTGTGGCTTCCGTGATCGGTAACGCATCGATGTCTGTCCGAAAAGCAATCGTGGTCGCTTGTTGCTGATCAAAATAGACCAACAAGCCTGTTGCATCGATTTCATGAATCACGCCACCACAGTTTTTGATTTGTTCGTAAAGGTATTCCTTCGTTTTAAATTCTTGAAACCCAAGTTCAGGAATTTGATGTAACGCCATTCGATGTGCTGCCAACATGTCGCTTCACCATCCCTTCATAGATTCCTTTTACCACGGTTTCATATTGCGCATTGGGTACGCCGATGATTAAATTCAACTCTTGCGCCCCTTGCGAAAGAATCGAGGTTCTGATTTCTAACTCGTTCAAAATCGACAACACTTTTCCAGAAAGTCCGATCGGTTCTTTATGAGGACCGCCTACAACCGAAATCAATGCGAGATCTTCAATCACCTCGATCTCTTCTACGCCTAATTCTTCACGCAATTCTTTCGTGATCAAAAATAATTTATCCATGATCAATTCAGCTGAAACGACGACACCGATATTGTCGATACCAGACGGGATATGTTCGATTGAAATCCCGTGTTTTGCAAAAATACTCATTGCTTTCCAAATAAACCCGATTTCATCTGACATGTGTCGTTTGAACAAGGTGATCGAAAGAAAATCTTTCCGCCCGGCGATCCCAGTCAAGCCATTTTCTTTTTCGACTTCATGATTGGAGATTTTTGTGCCATGGTCATTCGGGCGATTCGTGTTTTTGATTTGGATCGGGATATCAGCTTCTTGGACAGGAAAGACCGCTGATTCGTGCAAGACATTGGCGCCCATATACGCCATTTCTCGTAATTCCCGAAAAGAGATCTCTTCAATGACTTTTGGCGAGTCGATGATTCTGGGGTCTGCCATCATGATGCCAGAAACATCCGTCCAGTTTTCATAAAGGTCGGCGTGTAAGACACTTGCTAAAACAGAACCCGTAATATCGCTGCCGCCTCGGCCAAGTAATTTTTCTTTTCCTGCTGGATTGGCACCATAAAATCCTGGCACGATCAACTTTTGCTGTTTTTGATACATTTCACGTACGGCTTCTTCTGTACGTGTAAAATCGATGCCACCTTCATAATCGAAGTAAATCAGTTCACCCGCATCGGCAAAGCCATACTCTAAATATTCCGCCATCAAGCGGGCAGTCAAATATTCCCCGCGACTGACGAGATAATCGATCGTCACTTTTTCTTCTTTCAATTGTCTTTCGATCGTCGCTAGCTCTTTTTCAATGGGAAAATCAAGGGCTAACAGATCTCTGACTTGAATAAAACGTTCTGTGATCCGTTCCCATAATGGAGTCCAATCGACATTGTGCTGGAGGTACGCATGGATCAAATAGAGTAAATCCGTCACTTTATCATCTTCATCCGTTCTTTTACCTAGAGCAGAAACCACAACGACTTCTCGGCTAGGATCAGCTAGAACGATCTCACGGACTTTACGGAATTGTTCTTCATGAGACATCGAGCTGCCCCCAAATTTTGCTACTTTCATGCAAGGACCCCCTCTTGAAGAAGTGCCCGGGCGATTTGAACAGCGTTAGCTGCCGCTCCTTTGCGGATATTGTCTGCCACTGTATAAAAAAGCAGCCCATTTTCAACCGACAAGTCGCGGCGAATACGCCCAACATATACTTGATCGGTATCTTTCGCCAACGTACTCGTAGGATATTGGTGTTCTTCTAAGTTGTCGACGACCAAGATCCCTGGAAACTGCTGGAAGCAAGCACGGATCTGTTCCAGTGAAAATTCCTTTTCTAATACTACGGCAATCGAAACACCGTGACCATTTTCAATCGGTACACGCACACAAGTCGCAGATACTGGTAAATCTGGCTGATGCAGGATTTTTTTCGTTTCATTGATCATTTTTTGTTCTTCTTTAGTATACCTATTTTCCATGGGACGATCGATTTCAGGGATGACCGTTTGACTGATGTCATGAGGATAAAAAGTGGCTGGTTCACCATTTTTGGTCGCCTGTAGATCAACGATCCCTTGTTGACCGGAACCCGATACAGCTTGATAGGTCGTGTAGTTGACACGTGTCACACCAAACGTATTTTGTAACGCTTTAAGCGGTAAGACGGACTGGATCGTCGAGCAATTTGGATTTGCGATCAACGGATCTAACGCATGGTCCTCTAGATTTACTTCAGGCACGATCAATGGGATTGCAGGATCTTCTCGCCATGCTGAAGAATTATCGATGACTACTAAGCCAGCTTGACGTGCAATGGGACCAAATGTTTGAGATACGGATGCTCCAGCTGAAAAAAGCGCTAAATCATACCCAGAAAAAGAAGTCTCCGTCAATTCTTCGACCACATATTCTTTCCCCTTAAACACAGACAGACTCCCCGCAGAGCGTTTGGATGCTAAAAGCTTGAGTTTTCCTACTGGAAAATCGTACTCCTCTAATACTCTTAACATAGTTTGACCGACTAATCCCGTCGCTCCGACAATACAGGTATCTATTTCGCGCATGTTTTTCATCCTTTCTTTGTCTACAATTCTCGTAATGCTTCAATCAAGGCGGTATTTTCTTTGGTTTGGTCATCCTTTATTTTCAACACACGTGCAGGTGTCCCACCAACGACCGTCTCAGGTGCTACATCTTCTAAAACGACAGCGCCTGCTGCGACGACTGCATTTTTACCGACACGGACACCTTCGACGATGACCGCGTTCGCACCAACTAATACACCGTCTTCGATGATTACTGGCTGCGCAGAAGCTGGCTCGATGACCCCAGCTAACACAGCACCTGCACCGATATGACAATTCTTGCCGACAGTCGCACGTCCGCCTAAGATCGCCCCCATATCGATCATGCTATGTTCCCCGATTTCAGCACCGATATTGATCACAGCGCCCATCATGATCACTGCTTGATCTCCGATGGTCACTTGGTCACGAATGACGGCACCTGGCTCGATCCGAGCGTTGATGTCTTTGATATCCAATAAAGGAACTGCACTATTTCTTGCTGTTTGTTCAAGTTCGATCGCTAAGATTTTCTCCGCTTCTTTTTCTAAGACTGGTGCAATGTCTTTGTAATCACCAAAAACGATCGGACTATGCGCTTCACCAAATACTTTCGCGTTCGGAAACTCGATAGGTTCTGATACATTTAAATAAACTTTGACTGGGGTCTTTTTTTCTGCTGTCTGAATAAAACGAATGATTTCTTGTGCGTTCAACTTAGGCTCCTCCTCTAGGTACAAATAAATCTTCTAATTGATATAAACCGGCTGACTGTTCGGCCAACCAGATGCTTACGTGGACTGCTCCTTCCGCAAAAATGCGATTGGAAAAGGCCTCGTGTTTCACTGAAAGGACTTCATCTTTCGTTGCAAAGATGACTTCATGTTCTCCAGGAAAAGAGCCTGCACGCAGGCTATGGACACCGATTTGTTGGTCTTCGCGTGGTTGATCTGTCCACTGATAGACCGGTGTCAAGTCTCTGACAGATTGGAGTGTTTCCACTAATCGCTTCGCTGTGCCTGAAGGTGCATCTTTTTTTTGACTGTGGTGTTTTTCGATCAATTCGATTTGCCAAGTTGCTAAGTCTTGAGCGGCTTGTTTGATCAAGCGGTTCATCACCGTGATCCCTAGTGAAAAATTGGCACTGTAAAGGACAGGGATCGTTTGCGCAGCTTCAGCGATTTGAGCGAATTGTTCTTCGGTATAACCGGTTGTGCCAATCACCAATGGTACACTATGTGTTTGACTATATTGTAAGATTTTCTCCAAACCATCAGGATGAGAAAAATCAATGATGACCTCCGGTGTCTGCTCAAACGTCAACGTATCCGTTGCTTGTAAGGATTGAGACAACGTCAATGGCTGGTGCTGATATTCTTCGGTGACTTCTGCAATTCGTTTGCCCATTTTCCCATTTCCAATGATCCCTATATTCATCTATTTGCCCCTCCATTTTCTGCTAATAAGGCGATCAACTGTTGCTTCTTTTCCTCGCCTAATGCGCTCAACGGCAAACGTAACGGCCCAGCTGGTAAACCTAAATGGTTCATCGCGGCTTTCACTGGGATCGGATTCGTTTCACTGAATAAGGCGTTGATCAACGCTAAATGGGTCAATTGTTTTTCTTTCGCTGAATGACTATTTCCATTCAAGTAATCATGGACTAATTCATGGACTACTTTTGGCTGGATATTTGCCCAAACACTGATCACGCCGATGCCACCAACACTCAATACAGGCAAGATCAGATCATCGTTGCCGCTGTAAAGCGCAAATGTTTCATCAATCAGTTGCGCGACTTCCATCGTATAGGACATGTCTCCAGAAGCTTCTTTGATCCCAATGATTTGTGGATGCTTCGCTAATTCCGCTAGTACGGGTAACGCAATCGTCATTCCTGTTCGTGACGGTACATTGTATAAGATGATGGGTAACGAGGAAGCATCAGCAATCGTTTGAAAATGAGCGAGTAATCCTACATCGCTCGTTTTATTGTAATAAGGAGTGATCACTAATAATTGGTCTGCCCCTAGTTCAGCAAAGCGTTGGACTTTTTTGACCGTTTTCGCCGTTGCATTTGATCCTGCACCAGCAATCACCGGAATACGTCCATTGACTTTTTCAACAGTGAATCGTAAAATCTCTTCCTCTTCTTCGTCTGAAAGTGTCGGTGATTCACCTGTTGTTCCAAGGACAAGTAACCCGTCTGTTTGTTCGTTAAGATGAAAAGCAATCAACTGCTCCAATCCTCGATAATCTACTGCTCCTGTTTCCGTCATCGGTGTCACTAATGCAACAATCGATCCTTTGATCATGCCTCTACCTCCAAATTTTTGTGCCATTCATATGTGGCCGGTCCCGCCATCGTGATCGTTTCATCGCCAGAAATCTGTAAATCGCCTTGTTCCAAATGGATCGTGGCTTGTGATCCTGAGAGATAGCCTTGATCTCTTGCGACGACGTAAGCTGCACAACAGCCTGTCCCGCAAGCAAGCGTCCAACCGACCCCTCGCTCATACGTACGAACGATCAATTCTTCTTCATTGACAAATTGGACAAAATTGACGTTTGTTTTCTCCTTGAACATGGGGTGATGACAAAGCTTCTCTCCCATATCTTTCGATAATTCAGCGATTGCATCGTCAACAAAAACAACCGTATGGATCGTTCCCATGAATACACTAGTCAGTACCACTTCTCGATTGTCGACCGTCAATGTTTGTTTGATGATAGGATCTGCTTGCTCCACCGCTACCTTCTCTGGGCGATAATCTGGCTCTCCCATATCAACCGTGCAATAAAAAGGATCACGTGAATGGATCGTCACATGGATCATCCCAGCAAGAGTTTTGACTGCAAATTGGGTATCTTCAACCAATCGTTGGTCACTGACATAGTTTGCAAAACAGCGAATCCCGTTGCCACACATTGGCGCACGACTGCCGTCTTTATTGTAATAGATCATTTCTAAAGGCGTTGTTTTGACCGCAATCAAACCGTCTGTATCGTAAGCAGTCGGTGCGCATAATTGCTCCGCCAAACGACTATAGTCGATCGTTTCATCATAATCTAAAAGAATAAAGTCATTGCCACACCCGTTGTATTTATAAATCTGCATAGACTTCTCCTCTCAATAGATCTGCATAAGTTTGTCGACGAACGACTTCTCGTGACACGCCATCTTTGACAAAAACGACAGCTGGGCGAAGCGCGCGATTATAGTTGCTGCTCATCGAATAACCGTATGCCCCTGTCGCATATACTGCCAAAAGATCCCCTGGTTCTGCGGGAGGCAACTGCGTTTCTTGGATCACGACATCACCTGATTCACACATTTTCCCTGCAATCGTTACTTTTTCCGTTTTTTCAACGTCAAGTTTATTTGCCAGATCACAGGTGTATTCTGCTTGATAAAGCGCCGGACGAATATTATCGGTCATCCCACCATCGACGAAATAATATTTTTTGTGCGGCGTTTCTTTGATATAGCCAACTGTATAAAGTGTCGTTCCGGCTTCGCCCACGATACTTCGCCCCGGTTCAATCAATAAGCGATCGATCGTCAAATTTTTTTCAGCTAATGCCTTTTCTGTATGCGTCACAAGATGCTTGACTGATTCTGCAATAGGCAACGGCGTGTCCGCTTCGGTATAGCGGATACCAAAGCCACCGCCTAGATTTAAAGAAAGTGGTTGTTGGAAATCTGCCAGATAGGTCACTAATTGATCGATTTCAGCTAACCACGCAGTCATATCAAAGATTTGTGAACCGATATGTGCATGGAATCCTTCCAAAGTAAGAAAGTCACTTTGCTGGATACGTGTGATCGCTTGTTGGCAAACTTCGCTATCATACAACATACCGAATTTAGAATCGATATGCGCTGTAACGATATATTCATGTGTATGCGCTTCGATCCCCACGTTCAATCGCAACATGATCTGTAGATTTTTCTGGTATTCGCGACTTAATTCTTCCAAGACTTCGACTTCCATCCCGTTATCCGCCACAAAATGCAGAATATCATTTTCAATGGCATACCTTAACTCGTCGATCGTCTTATTGTTGCCATGAAAGTAAATCTCCTCGACAGGAAACTTCGCTTGTAAGGCAGTGTAGATCTCTCCACCACTTACCACATCTAAACCTAGCCCTTGCTCAGCGATCATCCGCAGCAATTCGACTGTTTGAAAGGCTTTAGAGGCATATAAGACCTTTGTTTGAAAAGAATCAGAATCAAAGTTCAGCTTAAACGACTTTATCGTTTCTTCCATCTTTTTTTCATCATACACATATAGGGGTGTTTGATATTCTTTTGCTAGTTGACTCACTGGAATTTCGCCGATCATTAATTCTGTCATTCTCATTTCCCTCTTTTCAAAAAATATTTTCTCATCAAATTGACATATCGTTAGATTATAATTTGAATTTTATTTGAATAATATTAAACAAATTTGTTTGAATTGTCTAGTTTAAATCGCTATTTTCTGTAAAAATGTTTATTTTTTCAATTTTATTGTATAACTCGCAACCTAAATAAAAAAACAAGTATTATTTTCACATGATTTTCTTAGAATGCACAAAAAAAACTGACTATTGGTTTAGTCAGTTTTTTTGTCGTCCTTTATTCAACATCAATTGCTCACATAAATAGCTAAAAACATCAACGCCGCACCTAACATGACAAATAAATGCCAGATCACATGAGTGAATCTTCTGCTTTTCATACTGTAAAAGAGTGAGCCTACAGAATAAGCGATTCCTCCAGCAACTAAGAGTAGCAAGCCAGTCAAATCGATATTCTGATAAAGCTTAGGTAATACAACGATGATCGCCCAGCCCATCACATTGTAAATGATTGTTGAAACTTTCGATACTTTATTTGTTTTCGTTAACGTCAAACATTTATAAATAATCCCGATCACTGCGGTTGCCCAGATGATACTAAGTAAGATCAGACCCGTCGTTCCTTGTACGACTAGGAGACAAAATGGCGTATAGGTCCCTGCGATCAAGAGGTAGATCGAACAATGATCAAATACTTGGAACACTTTCTTTGCCTTCGTAAAAATCAGGCTGTGGAATAAGGTCGAGGAAAAGAAAAGCAGAAAAAGTGAACTACCATAAATCGCAAAAGCGACATAATCTAAGGTCGTATGGGCTCGATCCATCAGCAGATTAAAGCAAAGCAGACTTAATAAGGCTGCGATCCCATGTGTCACTGCATTTAATACTTCATTGACGATTTGGTACTTTCGACTAAATTCTATCTCCATCTTGATCCACTCCGTTTCATTTGTTCTATTTCATTATACACGATGGATTTGCTGTTTACAAAAACTTTTACATCTAGTTTCTAAAACTATATCATTTTTTAAACACTTTTGTAAAATATTTTATCAGCATCACCAAAAATAGCAACAAAAGCACACTGATCAAGGCATTCACCCTTAAAAAATTCGACCTTTTTGCTTGTTTTACTTTTGCTAATGAAGCCTCTATCTCTTCTTGTTCAACAGCGATTCTATGTCCGCGCACCAATAAACGGTGACTATTGATCATGTAAGGCGTACAAGTAACGAGGGTCACTAAATCTTGATTCTCTTGGATTTGCAGTGCTTCTGTCTCAGTAGGTGCTACAGTTTTGATTTGATCGACTTGATACGCAAGATACTGTCCATTGATTTCAATAAAAAAGCGATCTCCGATTCGTAATCGAGGCAAATCGGTGAATAATTTTGCCTGTGGCAAGCCTCGGTGGCTAGAAAGTACCGCATGTGTCGATAAGCCTCCGATGGGATAAGAGGTGTTTTCAAGTAAACATGCGCCTTTTTCCAATAATTTCGATGTCGTTTGATCAAAAATCGGTAAGTTGACATTGATTTTGGGGATCGTCAAAACACCAACGGTATGTGACGCAATATAAGATTTCAGAGATTTTTGATCTTCTTCTTTTTTTGTAGAGAATGGCTCTGCTTCTGGTAAGGCTTCCTTTGACGCTAGCTTTTTATTTTTTTCAAGCATCTCCTTTTGCAAATCGGCAATCACTGATGCATGTTCAGCTTTTGCCTTTTTCTGATAATTTTTGATGACTTGTTGATCGAGATAATCATTCAGCGTATCACTGACGAAAGGATAAGCTAAGCTGAGGACGCCGATAAAAAATACTGAGAGCATGATCAGATCTAACATACGTCTTTTCTTTTGCTTCATTTTATTCCCCTCAGCTATCCGTTTATTCTTTGTTTGAGATTATTCCGCTTTTTGTCTTTTCATCCAATAGATACCTACTATCGTCAGTAACATGACACCTAAACCAATATACAATGAAATCCCTTTGCCACCAGTTGCTGGTAAGGTTCCTTTGTGTTTGTTTGGTACTTTTTCTGGCGTAATCAATTCACCTGCAACCGCATAGGATTGCTGATCTACCTTAAAAGCAATTCGTTCAGTTAATTTCACATAATTGTTTGGTGCCTTTGTTTCTTCTAGATAATAAGTTCCATAAGACAATCCTGTGATATCAACTAATCCATCACTTGTTGTTGTAAAAATCGTAGCTTCTTCCTGTGAAGTCGTCCAGGTCACTGCTTTTGTTACTGGATCAATGACTAAATACTTCGCTGTCGTTGCATCTTGATCACGTACCACAAACGAAGCCTCTGCTAGTGGTTTTACATCAGCTACTGCTCCATCTACTTTAATAAATCGTTTCCCACCTGTCAGTACTTCAACCGTTGGTGGTGTTTGATCTGTCGTATGCCCTGTATCAACATTTGCTTTATTGTTATAACCTTGCGTTGGTTCCGCTAATTGATTCAAATACATATAATAGACAAAGCGCAACGTACCGCCTGGAGTCAATGAAGGGATATACGTTGGATTAATTGCCACTGTAAAGCCGTTGGTTTGTTCGCTGATTTGATAATTTTTAGGATCAATCAGCTGATCGCCATCATAAAGAGCATAGCTTGTCTCACCTGTCGACTGGTTCATAAATGTTAATGCTGAATCATGGGTATCGATCAATTGGAAGGTGGTATACTTATTATCTGAACCTTCTTTATCCGCAATCCCAACAGGTATATTGACCGTTATTTCATAATTGATTGGCTCACCGATTGCTACATCTTGTCCAGCTAATTGTGGTGTCGTTTTTTCTACGTTCGTCGTATCGTTTTTCACTGTGAGGTCAACTGGTGTTTGATTACCGGCAACGATTGTAAATGGTGTCGTCGTCTGCTCCGTGATCATCGCCGCATTTTCAGGTGCTTTTACTTCCTCTAGCACATAATTTCCGACCTCTAAGCTGGTGACGAGCAATTGCCCTTGCTCTGCCTCTTTTTCAACAAAATCCTCTTCACCTATTTCATAGCTTTTTCCACTGACAAAATGCTTCGCCTTTGATTTGTCTGTCGTCCATGTATACATCCCTTGTGCTACGCTTTGGATATATTTTTTTGCTCCTGACTCTTCTTTGACGAGAATAAATTCTGCCCCGTTCAATGCTTCTCCTTCAGCAGAACCGATTTTTTTAACGTTCAGTGTCCCATTATTTTCAACGATATTTTTAGGATATAAATGGATTGTCTCGAGCTCTTCTGTTCCGTATTGGTAAGAGCCGTCTGCTTGTTTGATCAATTCATAGACTGGAAAAGCCACTACCATGTTTGCACTAGCAGTCACTCCTGATTTGGCTTCTTCTTCAATCACATAGACCGCATCTTTTCCAGCTTGCTGTTTAGGCAAGGAGAAAGAAAGATCGCCATTCGCATTTGTGGTACCTGAAAGAAGCGCTGTACCAGAAGTCTGTGATTGCACCAAAGTTTTTGCTTCTTCGATCGATGCTCCGTTTTTTCTTGCTTCAGCAAATGCTTCGGTCACATCATACACATGGAATGTGATATCAGCTAGTCCTTGGTATTCATTGAATTCAGCCATTTCTTTCCCTGTATTTTGGATGTTTTGTACGGGAAAATCTAGCATTTTCTTTTTGTGTAGCACTACTTCCGCTTCAGTTCCTTCAGCAAATACATGCTGGATCGGAAACAACGCAACCAATGAAAGTACTGAAATAAAACATAGTAATAATGATTTAAGATTTTTGCTATTCTTCATTCTTCTTACTCCTGTTCTTTTGATAAATAATGAAACTCCCTATGATCAATACACCACCAAAAATACCAACACTGATTTTTTCTTCATTTGTTCTAGGAAATAAAAAGGGAGTTTCTTTTTTCTTATTGGTGATTTTCAAGGGTTCGCTCGGCTGTCCATTGATTGCATAAGACATATTTTTGACGGTAAATGAGATAGCAGACGAATTTTTTTCATACCCTTTTGGTGCTTTGATTTCTTCGAGCAAATATTCTCCGTCTTCTAAGCCAGAGATGGAAAACAAGCCATTGCGATCAGACGTCAATGTTAGAGCACCTCTGGCTCGTCTTTTCCAATCATATTTTCCATCTTTCACATGAAGGTATTCTTCTTGTTGATTTTTGACCAAGAATAGCGCATCTTCCAGCGCCTGATATTCCTGATCTGTTGTGATTTTTTGAAACCACTTTCCTCCGGTTCGAATGTAAGTGCTTTGTACTAATGATTCAGTTCCGATATCTAATGTGGCTTGG
Source organism: Enterococcus sp. DIV1298c (assembly GCF_017316315.1). Lineage (NCBI taxonomy): Bacteria > Bacillati > Bacillota > Bacilli > Lactobacillales > Enterococcaceae > Enterococcus > Enterococcus sp. DIV1298c. The sequence continues at coordinate 16,912 of NZ_JAFLWG010000009.1, forward strand.
TTGATGATTGGTTGATCGGCAATTGCTTCATCTAGTAATCGCATTTGATAGTCGACCTTTACAGTTTTACCAGCTAGCTCTTGCAAGTCTTGACCACTAAAGGCAAGGCTGAATCCTTGGCTATGACTATGGAGCGTAAGTTTTTTCAATCGTTTATTTTCACTGTAGACCTCTAGAGTTTCAGCCAATAACTCCAATTCTTTCGCGGCATTGTCATTAACGAAACACGTTTTTTCAATTGCTATCTCCTCAGGAAACTGGATTTCCAATCGATAGCAAATACGCTCGCCAATTGAATAATCATTTTTTTCTTCAATTAGTTTTTTTTCAAAGTCGGTCGTAGATGCTTCCTGACTCAGCTTAGGGTAAAGATGAACTTCTTTTTGTGGGTGATCATCTGAATCATAAAGCGGTAAAACAATCACTAAGTTTTGCGTTTCCATTAAAGCGTCTGAAAAACAAGTAGTTTCATTCACTAAATAAACATTCCCTGTTTGATTGGTAGACTCACACAGGTCGAAGATTACTATGTCTTCACCTTTGTCGCTTGTTTTTGTCTGCTTTTCCATTAGAAATGAGCCAGCCGAGGTTCCTTGTCGGGCAATGATTTGTTGCGTTTCTTCAACCGTGAAACCTTTATTTCGTAATTGATAAAATGCCTTTGTCACATCATAAACGGCAAAACTTGCTTTTTCGTTCGTTTGTTTGTCCGATATAAGGTCGGCAGTATGAACAATCAATTGAACCCTCTCTTCTGTTTGAGCAGTACTCTTTGCAGACCCAATAATCAATAGAAACGGAAGCATCAACAAAAGCCAATATTTTTTACTCACTTGATATGTCCCCTCGTTTGTTCATCAATAAGTAAATGATGAATGAACCGATGGCACTGAGGCTTAGTAAAAGGAGACCAAGTCGGCCAGCTCCTCCTGTTTCTGGCAAAGGAATCAACGCCTGATTGGTGATTGCCAAATGAATTTGGTTATTTTTACTGCCACTTTGCAGTTGAACTTCTGTTGGTTCGCCAGCTACCGTCACTTTTCCATCTGTTTGGATAACAATTTGCAAAGGTTTCTCCAAGCCTAAATAACCTTCTGGCGTTTTGATTTCCTCTAATGTGTACTCCCCAGGTTCAAGGTTCTTAAAAACAAACGTATCGATTGCTGTTTCATCACTTGGCAATTCGCTTTGTCCAGTTGGACCAGATAATCTGAAAACTGCCCCTTTTAAAGCTTGACCCGTATCTGTTTTCTTTAGAATCGTTAAATCAAACGGTTTGATTTGATTGTGATGCGTCAATGTCCAAACTGCTGACTCTTCCACATTTTCTCCGTCATATATAATCGTTCCATAAGGATCAACTTTAAATGTGTAATTTCCTGGAACGGTATCGTAGCCACTCGGTCCTGCCGTCTCTACTAAGCGATAGTCTCCCGCTTTTTGTATCATGAATTCTGCCAATCCTGAGGACGAGGTCACTTCCTCTTTTAAGGTTCGATAGCTTCCAGTATCTTCTTTTAGTTGTAATGCAAAAGTCGCTCCTGCCAAGTTTACTTTTTGCTGGTCTTTTTCGGTGTACTTTCTGATCGCTACCGGAAGCTCTGAAAATGGATTTTCGATCGTCAATTGAATCACTTGATCAAGAACTGTTGCTTTTTGATCATCTACTGTTACTTCTCCGGTTTTAGAAATAGTGATCGCCCATGTTTGCTTTTCTGCTTTTTCATGTCCAGCGGGTGCGCTAACTTCTGTCAATGTATAGGATTTTTCTTTTTCCAATCGTATCTCTTCTGGCAATGAATAGGTGCCATCCTCATGGTCAAGCAACTGGATATCTTTTCCTTCAATCGTTATTCGGAATACTGCTCCTTTTAAGGGGTGATCATCTGAGGAAGATGTCTTAATGATTTTTAAATCTAACGGAACAAATTGTTTCGTATTTTTCCAAGTTGTTGCATTGACTTTTTCTGAGTTGTAGCCTGGTACGTTTAATTCGTTCACAGCCTCATAATGAAATTCTTGTCCTTGATTGTTGTATTTTGGTAAGCTGAGCGTTTCACGACTTGCTTTATCGGTTTCTAACAGTTTGGTGATGTTCTTTCGTTCCCAAACATTCGTGTCATCCTTTTCAGGCTGACGCAGTTGCACATAGCCACTTTCCCAGCTAGACGGGGCAGTGCCCCCTGTCCGTTTGATTTCATAGATCACTTTTTCTGGTCGAGTCGTCGTATCTTGATCAAACTCTTCCCACTCTTTGAAGAAACCAAGGGTAACACTTGGCGCTTTCGCTGACGGAACACCAAATTTTGCAATGTCATCTGAGTCAGACTTCGGCTGAAAAGTTGTTAGGCCGTTCATCTGATACCACTTGTCCGGTTCGAATGTTTTGCTTTCCGTTTGGAGTCTGACTTGATAGTGTAGTTGGAGTTCTTGCCCTTTTTCTAAATAGATCTGTTCGACTTGGATCGTTTGATCCTCGATCGTGAGAATAGGTTCAACGGACAATGGACTTGTTCCTACACTTTTAACAGAAGCACTTTCTATTTCATAGACGAATGGCTCAACGATTGGATCAGTGATTTTCCCGTTAACAACTGTTCCGGAAAGTTGGACAGCCTTTTTAGCTAAATAATCAGCAATATCCGTAGACTCATTTGCGGATTCATAATATAGCGTACCGTCTTCACCACTGGAAACCATCTTCCGCATCCGGTTTTCTACTTCCTCTTTCGTGATACCTTCTGTTTCATCTCCGTGTAGTTGGATACCTAGACCATGGATTTCGATCCCTCGTTGTTTCAGTGCCATGGCTTCACCAATCGTGGCTGTAAATGTCGAATTGATCCAACGCCATTGGAAATTTTGATCTTTGACTGGTACGAGATAAGGTAGTGAAATTTTGGAAGTATAGTCGGGGTGATCGACATGATCGGTAAAACTTGCGCCATAATAACTCCCGTCTTCTTCAGTCACCACACTGGCTACTTGATATGAACTTGTTGGAACACCATCTGTTAGTAAAACGATTACTTTTTTATGGCCATTTTGCTCCGATAACATTTCACCTGCTTGACGTAATCCATTTTGAGTAAACGTACCACCACTTGTTGTTGCTGGCGTTGCTGCTTTGATCTCTTCTTTAACAGAATCAAATCCTGCGATAGGGATCGAGCGGTTCGCATACCCTTCACTGGAAAAACCAACGTATCCTAAATTGATTTTTTCCGTCACTCCACTTTCTGTTAACGTATCAACAAACCGGTCAATCGCATTTTTCACCTCAACAATACGGTTCTCCTCATTCATACTTCCCGACCAGTCAACGACCAATACAACATCCATTGGAGTGATATTTTTTTGGGTATTTCCTCGAACATTCAGGTACAGATCAAATAATCCGGGTGTGGCTGTCTCGTTAGCAAATTTTCGGATAGCGTAATCGGCTTCTTCTTTTTCCCCACCGTATTCGATATAAGAATTGGTCAGATTCGTTGGATTGCCGTCCCATTTAGTCAGCCCATCCCATTGCGCTTGTCCTTGACGATTCCCTTGATGATTTCGGACATTCTCACTATTCTTAGGTTGCCACATCGCTTTCGGATAGGTTCCTTGCTCATCTGTGGTATATTCCGGTTCGATCGTCGACAAACTTTTGCGATTACTTTCTCCATCAAATAATTGTGGTTGATCAAACGGCCGATATTCTTCTTTGGGTGCGGATGAATCATCTGTTGTATCTTGAATTGTAGAAGAGCTCACGGTTTCAGATGTATCTTCACTTGTTTGTGCAGTTTTCTGCTTCTCGCTATCTATAGAAAAAGAATAAGAAACTGCTTCGGCTAAAAGAAATTGACCTGTTTTTTCTTCTATCTGGATATTGAGTTGAAAATCTTTACTTGTATCCGGTAAATCGATCGTCCATTCTTTTTCACCCACGCCTTGTGAAAAAGCACTACCTACCCATATTTGTTGTTCTTCATCCTTATATTCTTGGTATTCCTGAGAAATAGAAGAAGTAAGCAAATTATTTTCAGGTACATCACTCGGATGTAATTGGAACAGAAAACGCCTTTCTTGATTTTGCTCATTCAGTCGATAAGAAATCGTCAGCTGTTGCCCAGATTGCTTGAGATTTACTTCTCCATATTCATTCTTCAGTACCTCTACCACTCCTTCTTCATTTGCTGCTGCAATCTTTACTTTTTGAGAATATAAATAGGCAATGAAGAATAACGATAAAAGAGTGCAAATGACAAGATATCGTCGCTTTTTCATTTATGGATACCTCCTTAGAAAAACTTTAAAATCCAATTAGATAATATAAAAAAAAGAAAAGATTCACTAATTTTTCCAGATCTCTTCTCTTCGGTTTCTAAATGTTCATTTATAGTTATTTTAAATCGATATCCCTTTTTTAAAATGATTGAACGAATAATGTCCATATGTTATTTAAATCCTTCCACTCTCTCTTTTCTCTCAAAAATCACACCTGTTGAATGATAAATTTGAGACAGCTCCACTAAAAAAATTTCTAAATCCTCTATTGTTTTTTTAGAAAATTGAGACAAGTATTTACAACCGAATTTAAATAAGGTATTAATATTAAAAACAAAAAAGAAGGTGACCAATTGATTGAAAAAATTTTATTAGATGATCATGCCAGAACAAAATTAAGTGTATACGGTAAGTTGATGACATTATCACCAGGTGAATATAGCATGGATGATGTGCGGGAAAACTTAGATTTTCATTTTAGTGCCGTTCGTTTCAAAAAAATCTTATTTGCCATACAAGAAGATTTAGCACAATTCACTGAGATCAAACTGTTACATAGTAAAAACAAGTTATCCATCAATGAACAACTTGTTCAATACACCCAGTATCAACACTACCTTTCTACAGAAAGCGTTCCTTATAAACTATTGATCAGTCTTCTGACAGAACAAGACAAAGACCTTGCTGATTTTTGTAATCGTCACTTTATCAGTCGTTCGACCTGTTTTCGGCAAACTAAAAAATTGGCTGAATATTTGAAAGAATATCAAATCAATTTGAACTTATCGAATCTTACCTTGTCCGGATCTGAGATGTTGATTCGTATCATCTTTTTTAATTTCTTTTGGTTTGTTTCATTAGGGGAAAGTTTGGACATCCTTCCCTTTAGTCAAGAAGTCACTGCGCTGATCTATAAGCATGAAGAAGATTACCATAAGAACAAGTTTGATCTTGGAAAGAAGCAAGCGAGTCTTCACTGTTTGATTTGTTTGACTAGGATCAAAAATAACCATTCGACTGACATTTATAAATTAACAAGAGATTCTTTTATTCCAAGCGGAACAAACATTGACTTCTTTTACGATTTCTTCAAGTTCGCAAATGTTCGTTTAGATATCTTAGAAGTAAACTCGTTGTTCTATTTGTTTTATTATTGGCCGTTCCTTACTTCCAACCAAGATATTCGAATGTCGATCATCCAACATTCCTATCACCAACCAAATAATGAAGTCAAGGATCTTTTAGAAGAGTTCCAGAACCATTGTCAGACATTTATCGGTACATTTCATTTTGAAAAGGAACCCGCTTTGTATTTGAACCTTTACCTTTCTATCGGTAATTTTAGTTTGTTTAGGCAAAAAATCCCTTTAACCACGTTATTTATCTCTTCTTATATTCAAGATAAGTATCCACTTTTACGTATCTTGACCATCAAAATCGAAGGCTTTTGGAAAAAAATTGCTCAACGAAAGAATTACACATGGCTGAAAGCATGTATCAGTGAATTAGCTTTTATCCAAGCGTGTTTACTTTATCCGTATTATTCAGAAATCGATGAGAATTATAAGTTGAACGTTGGTTTCATCAATGTTTCAGAGCATTTGATTTCCGCTGAGATCTTGAATCTAGGCAAAAAGATTCCCTTTGTCGATATCGAGCAGCTAACACTGCCGATCACTGAAGAATATGACTTTTTTATCTTCGGCTCCCCACTACTGATTCCTAAGGGGCTTGATCCTTCTAAATATACGGTCCTTGACTTTTGTCATTATAGTGACTTCGAAACTGAGCTGTATCAACGTCTATTAGAAGTCCATCATCTCAAGTTGCAAACGTTGTTCTCCGATTGATTTATCTATGTAAAAAAAGCTTTTAAGCACGATGCTTAAAAGCTTTTTGGCTATACTCGATTATTTCGCACGTTTTACGTATGAACCTTCTGCTGTATTGATTTCTAATAATTCATCCGTTTCGATGAAGTCAGGAACGTTGACTACTAAGCCTGTTTCCATTGTTGCAGGTTTACCAGAACCAGTAACTGTCGCACCTTTGATCGATGGTTGTGTATCAACGACACGCAACACAACAGTTGTTGGTAATTGAACACCGATTACTTCGCTACCGAAGAATTGGATTTTTACTTCCATGTTTTCTAAGATGAATTTCATTTCTTCAGCAACAGTTTCTACAGGGATCTCATATTGTTCATATGTTTCTAGATCCATAAAGAATGCTGTGTCATCCATTGTATATAAGTATTGGACTGGTTTTGTGTCGATGTGCGCTTTTTCGAATTTTTCATCTGGTCTTAAAGTTGTGTCATAAGTTGCGCCAGTACGAACATCTTTCAGTTTCATACGCATCACAGTATTTCCTTTACCAGGTTTGTGATGGCTTGCATCTATTACTTTGATCAATTTTCCGTCTTGGACAAATGTCATTCCGGCTTTTAAATCGCTTGCTGAGATCATTATTTTTGCTCCTTTTTATCTTAATCATAATCACCCTTATTGTATCAGACAAACGCTGATAAGACTAGAAAATTATTGTTTTTGAAATTTTACTCTTTGACTTTCTTGTTTATTCATGATATTTTTAGTTAAATCACTATTGGAGGGATAAACATGGCGATCAATTACTCAAAACAATTGAAGTATTGTTGTTGTATGGTGTGTAAAAACAGCATACTGTTTGCCATGTCTATTAATTGCCCTTCATAGTTGAACGAAAGATCTCTTTCTGTCGTGAAAGTGTTTTCTTTCTTAGTCTTTCAATTTATGATCTTACAAGGAGCTGATTAATTAGTCAGCTCCTTTTTTATTTTACTTTTTGGAGGTTTGGATTCGTGATCATCTCATCAATTACTGAAGCAATCGGGCATACGCCCATCTATCAATTTACTGCAAAAGATTTTCCTATGCCCAAAGATTCTGTGATCTATGCAAAACTGGAATACTTGAATCCTGGCGGCAGTATCAAAGATCGTTTAGGTTTGTATTTACTGTCTTCTGGTCTTGAAAGCGGAAAAATCGATCAAGACACAACGATTATCGAACCGACTGCCGGAAATACAGGAATCGGTTTAGGCCTGGCAGCTTTAAATTTCAAGCTAAAAACAATTTTTGTCGTACCAGAAAAATTTAGTATCGAAAAGCAAAAAATCATGCAAGCGCTAGGTGCAACGATCGTACACACACCTACAGAAGAAGGAATCGTTGGTGCTATTGAAAAAAGTAAACAATTAGCTTCTGAGATCCCAAATAGCTACGTACCCTTGCAATTTGAAAATCCAGACAATCCAGCAACCTATTATCAAACATTGGGACCCGAACTCATCGAAGAATTAGCTGGAAATATTGACAGCTTTGTTGCTGGAATCGGCAGTGGTGGTACATTTGCGGGAACAGCAAAATTTCTAAAAGAACGTATCCCTGAGCTTCGTTTGATCGGTGTGGAGCCAGAAGGATCGATCTTGAATGGCGGGCCTTCACATGGACATGAGATTGAAGGAATCGGTGTTGAATTTGTTCCACCGTTCCTCGATGATTTGCCAATTGATCAGTTTGAAACCATTTCTGACGCCGAAGGATTTGCTTACACCCGTCAACTTGCAAAAGAGCATGGCTTGTTAGTAGGCAGCTCAAGTGGTGCCGCTTTTGCAGCAGCCTTGAAAGAAGCGCAACGTCTACCAAATGGTCAGGCAATCCTCACCATTTTTCCAGATACATCAGACCGTTACTTATCGAAAAATATTTATCTGTGAGCAATCATCCAAACAATAAACTTAATGAAGAAATTGGAGGAAACATTTATGCATATTCAAACAAAACTTATCCATGGTGGTATTAGTGAAGATCCAACAACAGGAGCAGTCAGTGTGCCGATCTACCAAACATCGACTTATCGTCAAAATGCGGTAGGACAACCTAAAGAATACGAATATTCACGTTCAGGTAATCCAACACGTTTTGCTTTAGAAGAATTGATCGCAGATTTAGAAGGTGGCGTTCGTGGCTTTGCATTTGCCTCTGGCTTAGCAGGAATCCATGCCGTATTTTCTTTATTTCAATCAGGCGATCATATCCTTTTAGGTGATGATGTCTACGGAGGAACTTTCCGCTTATTTGACAATGTACTCACAAAAAATGGCTTACAGTATACTATTGTCGATACAAGTAATCTTGCACAGATTGAACAAGCAATCCAGGAAAACACAAAAGCATTGTACCTAGAAACCCCAAGTAATCCCCTACTAAAAATCACTGATTTGAAAGCAGGAGCAGAAATTGCAAAAAAACATGATCTATTAACGATCGTAGATAACACATTTGCTACACCTTACTTCCAGAAACCTTTAGAATTGGGCGCAGATATCGTTTTACACAGTGGAACGAAGTATCTAGGTGGGCATAGTGATGTCGTTGCTGGCTTAGTAACGACAAATGATCAAGCATTGGCGGACCAAATTGGCTACTATCAAAATGCAATCGGTAGTGTGTTAGGCCCACAAGATAGTTGGTTGATGCAACGTGGCATCAAAACGCTAAGTGTCCGAATGGAAGAACACCAAAAAAATGCCTTTGCAGTAGCTGAATTATTAGCGAACCATCCCGAAGTCGAAGCAGTCTATTATCCTGGACTAACTACTCATCATAATCACGAGATCGCCAAAGAACAGATGTCCGGCTATAGTGGAATGATTTCATTTACTTTGAAAAACGATGCGGATGCTATTCCTTTTGTGGAATCATTGAGATTATTCATTTTAGCTGAGAGTCTAGGAGGGGTAGAAAGTTTAGTTGAAATCCCTTCTGTCATGACGCATTCTTCTGTTCCTAAAGAAAAACGTGAAAAAGCTGGGATCAAGGATGGACTGATTCGTTTATCTGTTGGAATCGAGTATGCCCAAGATCTTTTAGATGATTTGACGCAAGCATTTGTACAAATGAAAAATCACTGATTCATCTTATCCAGAAAGAATCGAAAAAAATCAGTCAGTTTTATACACCTTCCCTTCAATTAGTGTTAGAATTTAAATAAATCAACTAATCTTTTTTGAGGATTTCTATTTTCCAAAAAAGAGACAATAAGTGAGTTAGGAGTAATTCAATATGAAAATGAATGTCGAAAGTTTTAATTTAGATCACCGTAAAGTGAAAGCACCTTATGTCCGTGTAGCCGACCGCAAAACAGGTGAACATGGCGATTTGATCATCAAATACGATGTGCGTTTCAAACAACCAAACAAAGAACATATGGATATGGCTGGTTTACATTCTTTAGAACATTTAACTGCCGAAAACATCCGTAATCATGCAGATTATATCGTTGACTGGTCACCAATGGGCTGCCAAACAGGTTTTTATCTAACTGTCATCAATCATGAAAATTATGACGAGATCTTAGACGTGTTAGAAAAAACGATGGAAGATGTGCTACAAGCAACAGAAGTTCCAGCAAGCAATGAGATCCAATGTGGCTGGGCTGCAAACCATACATTAGAAGGTGCGCAAGCTTTAGCTCGCGAATTTTTAGCAAAACGAGATGAATGGTCAGACGTTGGCGTATAAATAGACGCTTAGCTTATTTTAGAATAACGGAAATGAAGCCAAAAGAAGGGTACATTTTCTAGATATAAACCGTAAAAGCAACAAATAGCGTGGCCTATTTTTAGCTTTTGCGGTTTAAATTTAATCATTTTTATACTAATTTGAGTTTAGCAAGAAGCAAGCTACTGCTATCACTAGTTTACGAAGGAATAACGTTTAAAGGAGGAAATAATCGATGAATATTTACGATTTTGATGTCACATTAGAAGATGGTACAACTTACTCATTGGATAAATACAAGGGACAACCAATGATCATCGTCAATACTGCAACAAAATGTGGTTTAGCTCCACAGTTCGAACAGTTGGAGGAACTTTATCAGACCTATCAGGAAAAAGGCTTAGTCGTGTTGGGCTTTCCTTCGAATCAATTTAAACAGGAAGTCTCTTCTGCAAATGATGCTGCCGAGGCCTGTCGCACAACTTATGGCGTCACATTTCCTATGCATCAACTAACAGTGATCAATGGGGCGGATGCTGACCCTTTATTTGATTACTTAAAAGAACAAGCACCAGGGACCTTGACTCCAGCAATCAAATGGAATTTCACAAAATTCCTTATTGATAAAGATGGGCAAGTGATTGAACGTTTTGCGCCAAAAACTTCTCCCTTAAAAATGAAAGAATCAATCGAAGCGATTATTTAATCAATAATAGAGTGATCAACTTTTTCGGGTTTAAAAAATAACTTCATTTTCATTTTGAGAAACAACTACCATTAACTAAAATACATGACCTTGAAATCCATTTTTTCATTTCAAGACCATGTATTTTTTTGACTAAGCGATTGTGAGAAGCTCCTTTTATTTTTAAAATAGACAAAAAAAACAGCTGAACTTTCGTTCAACTGTTTTTCATTTGCGTGGCGGCGTCCTACTCTCACAAGGGGCAACCCCTCACTACAATCGGCGCTAAGAAGCTTAACTTCTGTGTTCGGCATGGTTACAGGTGTATCCTTCTCGCCATCGCCACCACACTTGGTGTTATCTATTTCTGAGTAAATCTTGTTCACTCAAAACTGGATTTGAAGTATCAGTAAGAAACTCTCCGAGTTTTTCATTTTATTTTGGTTAAGTCCTCGATCGATTAGTATCAGTCCGCTCCATACATCACTGTAC
>NZ_JAFLWG010000090.1:0-1951 GCF_017316315.1 Enterococcus sp. DIV1298c
TCCACTTTATTATAGAGCCATAATAACTAGGTTTTTTTATTTTTTTTCAAAAAAACTAAATTACAATTCTGCATTCAAAATCTCATTCGCGATCTCATCAGTTGTTATCAAATCAGTAATCAAATGATTGATACACGCATAGTAAATCCCTGACCACTTTTCTTTTTGATATGCAATGGCAATCACTTGTGGAATTTTCTTCAAATCTTCGATGCTGATACCGATCACATTGGTATTTGACAAGTGATTGACTTCTTTTCCTTGTTTATCGAAGAAGCGAGAATTGATATCACCAACGATATCCAGTTCAAGAAGCTCAGCGATATCTTTGTCTGTAATATAGCCCATGTCTTGCATCGTATTTCTGTGTTGTGGGGAAGAGATACTGACGATTGCCATATCGACATGTTTGGCTTCTTCCAACACTTCTTTGATGTTTTGATTGTTCTCCAGCACTTTTTTTGCAGAGGGATCATTGATCAAAGCGGGTGCATATAAATATTTAGATGAGCTTCGTGTTTTTTTCGCAAATTCATAACATAGATGATTCGAATGAACTTCAAAATTATCTGTACCCATTCCACCAATCAGGGGAATAAACACTTTATTTTGATAAGATTCAAATGGAAATTGTGAGACTAATGCTTGGATTGATTTCCCCCAAGACAGTCCAATCGAATGGACTGTCTCGATTTTATTTTTGATCGATAAGGCGGCTGTCTGACCGAGCAATTTTTTGATCTCAGAAGTAGATAAATTATTTGTATCGATAACAGTGGCTGATTTTAAACCAAATTTTTTTTCCAATTGATTTTCTAGATTGACGGAATAAACTTCTTCGCTATTGAAGAAGAATTCAATGAATCCTTGATTTCTGGCAGCAACTAACCATTTTGAAATCAAGGATCGAGAAACGCCCATTTTCTTTGATATTTCGACTTGTGTCAAACCTTCTTTGTAATAAAGGGTAGCAACTTTGATTAAGTTTCGTTCTTCAGATTTATTCATTTTTTTCTCCTTTGTGGTCACTGGATTCTTCGTAATATTACATCAATTTTATACCAAATAATTTAAAAATAAAAGAAAATACCATTTGACAAGAAATGTGTCACTTGATATTATGAGTCCGAAGGTATCAAATGACACAAATCGTGTCTTTTGATATTAAAGAGCAAATTTTATCATAGGAGGAAGGTTATGGATTTTTTAGTAAAGCTTTCAGACGGTTTCATCGGGATGTTCCAAGCTGGAGCAGACACATTTATGGGGTTTCTGACTGGGATAGTGCCGCTTTTGATTACTTTGATCTTGTTTGTAAACGCTTTAATCAAGATCATCGGTGAAGACCGAGTATTTGGATTTATGCAAGTATGTACAAAATTCATGATTCTTAGATACACTTTGATTCCATTTTTAGCTTGTTTTTTCCTGACAAACCCGATGTGTTATACATTTGGTCGCTTTTTAAAGGAGGAACATAAAGCAGCGTATTATGATTCAACAGTTTCCATGTTACATCCGATCGTTGGACTCTTTCCTCATGCGAACTCAGCAGAGTTATTCGTTTTCCTGGGCGTCGCTTCTGGATATGCTCAAGTAGGAAATCAGAGCGAATTGGGCTTACGCTACCTCTTAGCGGGTTTTGTGATTATTTTGATTCGTGGGATTTTGACTGAAAGAATCGCCGCTGTATTAGCAAGTCGTGACAAGAAAAAAGCTGTGAATGCCTGAATGAAATAGGAGGAGAGCGAATGGGAAATAAAGTAATCGTTAATAAAGGAAATGGTGGCTGGGGTGGACCTTTGACCTTAGTTCCTGATCATAAAAAGAAATATATCATCAGTGTCACAGGTGGAGGCATCCATCCTGTAGCGGAAAAAATTGCAGAATTAACAGGAACGACCGCAGTTGACTCATTCAAAAATCCAGTTGAAAAAGAAGAAACACTTGC
>NZ_JAFLWG010000091.1:0-3395 GCF_017316315.1 Enterococcus sp. DIV1298c
CAATTCAAACAGATCACCCACATTCCCAACATCTGTAATCACTTCGCTCGTATTCAGAGAAGAATCGCCTATGAATTCATGATTTACGGTGATTGCACCTCCAGTTTGTCGCTCGTATTGGATTGTCACCGTTTGTGCTTGTTCTGTCACCGTCACTTGTGGCAACTCACCTTTTACTCGCCATCCGGCTTCTGTTCGTGGCGTCAATTCAAACCGATCGCCCACGTTTCCTACATTTGTGAATGTCTCACTTGTATTCAAAGTGGTGTCACCAATAAATTCATGATTCACCGTGATCGCTCCGCCTGTTTCACGTTCATAAGTGATCGTTACGGTTTGCGCTTGTTCTGTTACTGTCACTTGTGGCAAATCTTTTACTCGCCAACCGGCTTCTGTTCTAGGCGTCAATTCAAACCGATCGCCTACGTTTCCTACATTTGTGAATGTCTCACTTGTATTCAGAGTAGAATTGCCGATAAATTCATGATTTACTGTGATCGCTCCACCTGCTGTTGGATTCTTTGTATAAACAAACTCAACAACTCTTTCAGTCCCAGCTGTCATCTGACCAGAAGCACTTGCGCTTCCAGATGATAATCTGCTAAAGGTATATCCCGGAATGGCTGGTGGTGTATACGCATAGTTTTGTCCAACCTCCATTTGTTCTACTAACGGATCTCGGAGTTCATTACCTGCCTCATCGATATATCTCACTCTGATTGAATTTTTTGTCCGCAGTGACAATGTGCCCAAATTAAGATCAGTAAGTGTAATGCCCCCTACATTAATCGGATTGTTTCCAAAAAAATCAGCAGTTGTTGGATCAATTGCCCATGTATCTAAATAAAGCGAACTCAAGTTAAGATTGATTGAGTTAGTATGACCATTTGTAGCACTCATCTGTGTCCTAGTAACTGTCACATCAACTCTTGTAAGATTTCCCGTGGTCGGGCCAATTACCCTACTAATGGTCACTCCCGAAGGAAGATTTGTCGCAGTCACCTCACCTATGCTAAAATTACCTGACAGATTAGGTGCCTTTCCATAACGCATCTGAGTATAAAAGTAATTGGGTACAGGCGTATTTCCACTCTTACCTCCCGTAAGTGCTGGAATCCAACCACCTTGATCTGTTACAAGGGCATAGGTAGGAATATTAATCGAAAAACTTACACTATCCCCCACATTAACCCCTAAAGAACTATCTACTTGTGGTGTAGCACTGATCTGTTGAGAGATTGCGTTTTCTCCTTCGTCATACAACCATGCACGTAAGCTCTTTCCTTGATGTATCTCATCGAGCATATAATCATTAAAAGTAGCATAAACACTCACTGGAAAATACAAGAGCAACAAGATGACGCTAAATATGCTCATTAGTTTGATTTTATTCATTGAATCTCTCTCCGTATTTTTTATTTTTCAAAAGATATTTGACCTTTCAGTAGGGGCTTGCCACTGACATTATTACTCTTTGAAATTGCTTTTTGTTTGATTGAATCAAATGCTTCTTTGACGGCCGGCTGACGATTGATTCCTTTATTCTGTTCAGCAATCTGTGGATTACTTTCAGATTTTGTATTATCCGACCGATGTCTTGCGGCTTCACCTAATTGATTTTTCGTACGGTTTTCACAAGATGATTGTGATGGTGGCTCATGAATATCCGCTTTCACATGAAGTGTTTCATGAGTATTGAACGAATTCGACCGACTTGAACGATTCGATTCATTTGGGGTTTTATTTTCTGTCTCTTGACCATAGACCCATGCATATGGACTTTTTTCTAGTGATTTCGTTTCAGTACTAGCAATTTTTATTCCATCTTCTTTGAATCCAGCACTTTTTATTGAAGAATTATCATGGGTAGGTGCACGATCATCCTTATCTACTTTTTCATAGGATTTATCAAAATTCTTGTCTACCTCTATAGAATTTTTTTCGATTGTTTCTTTTTGTGTCGTCGTTTCTAATGATTGATCTTCTTTTTTATAAAACTTCCTTTGTAGTGCATGCAGTCCTTTACTCAAGGCAGTCACACCAAAGGAAACAGCAAGTGCCATTGCAATAATCGAAGTTACTTTGTACATAAACAAAGGAGTTGAGGTGGCTATCGCAAATATATATGGTGCTACTACTGGTGTCAGTGCGACACCCACCCCTGCTACAACTATCCCAACACCAAAGATGATGGCGAGAGATTTCCAATTTCTTTTAAAATAGCCCTTTACAGATTTGTCTTTTTCTGGATTTTCAGGACTAACTTTTTCTGATGAGTGATTCTGTTGTTTTGTTTTTGCCGATTCTTTCTTATGAACGTCGGGCTCTCTTTGAATCGATTTTTCTTTTGGATCAATCACTCGATCTTCTAAGTTTCTCTGTCGATTTCGTTCTGCCTGGCGATAGGTTTGTATTCTAGAACGAAGTTTACGAATATAGTTGATGAGTTTTGGCCCATAAACGGCAGTCAAAATAGTCCCGTAAATAAATAGAGTTAGTGGTAGTCCATACATAGCAAGGTAAGCTGGAACGATACCTAAAATACCAGTTACCCACATACTGATCAACGGCCAAGATGCTAATGGCAGTAAGTTCAACAAAATTCTTCCGATTTGAATAGCTCGGCTTTTTTTTGTGTGGATTTTCTTTTTTTCTGTAAGCGGTCCTGAACCTGGCAACTCTACATCGTCATCCATGAAATTGGTTTCTGTACCTTTATCCGCTTTTTCTGAAACATTCTCATTTAAACCAAAAGTATCACTACTCGCATCCATTCCAAGTTTATCTAAAGGATCATTTGCATTTTGCGACTGCTTTTTATCCATTCCTCGAGTTGCTATACTCGCTTCATCCAGTTTCGTTGGTTTCGGTTCCCCACCTTCACTCATCCGATTTCTCATTTGGCTGTTTTGAGTGTCTGAGGAAGATTCCTCTACTGGCACGTTGGAACTATCTGTTTGAGTATTTGTTTCAGGTGGTGCTTTCTCTATTGGATTAAATTTGAGTTTATCAGCTAACAATTCACTGATTTTTTTTGTGTTACCAGCAACGATACCTGTTTGATCTGTTTGAGGAGTATAGGGAGCAGTAGATTGGTTGCTTGTTTCATTTCTACGAGCTAGCTGATCGGCTGTCACAGTTTCTTCCGATTTTTGCCCATCACTACTTGTTACAGCCGGATTTTCAACTTGGGCTCGGCGTTGACGAATTGTCTTATTAGCCAAGCTATTTTGTTGCTGTAATGTTCCGTTAGATATACTAGCTTCAGTTTCTCTCCCAATTCTGGACTCGTACTGCCTTCGCATCGCTTCAACTTGACCCGTTGATTCTGGCACTGGTCGTTCGGTTGGAGGGTTACTTGCATTTTCAAACTGGTCCCTCGCTGCCTTCACTCG
>NZ_JAFLWG010000092.1:0-1703 GCF_017316315.1 Enterococcus sp. DIV1298c
CCATTTCTGGCGCAGGGTACCCCGCTGCATACATCGATATTTTCCCATCTTTTGGCTTGACCATTTCTAGTGCTTGATTGTTAGCAATTGTTAGCCCAACTGCAACGATCACGATATCTGCACCTTTCCCATTGGTTAATTCTTTTACTCGTTGAACAGGGTCTTCTTTCTTAGGGTTGACCACTTCAAATCCCATAGATTCAGCAATCTCAATTTTCTTTTCCATCAACTCGGAAACAATGACTCTCGCACCAAATGCACGAGCTGTTTCAGCGTTGAGTAAGCCCATTGTCCCTCCGCCGATCACAACGACGGTATCTGTACCAGATTTGATTCTCAATTTTTTCATATTCTGGATCACTGAGGAAAGTGGTTCAACAAATGCTGCTTCTGAAGGCGCTAGATCCGGACTCATCTTGACAAAGCTTTTTGCTTTTCTGATAAAATAGTTCGCAAATCCAAAGATCCCATAAAATTCATCGGAATAATTTTTGCCAAATTGCTTGATGTTTTCACAACCAGTGACTTCTCCATGCTTACATTCATCACAATAGCCACAGTAATCATAGATCACACTCACACGATCTCCAACTTCAAACGTTGCGCCGACTTTACTTCCTTTTGCTACGATCGTTCCTGCCCCTTCATGACCTCCTGCCATTGGATAGCCTTGGTGTTCTCTTAACCCTTGCCACTGTTGGTAATCCGTTGTACAAATATTGCATGCGTCTTGCTTTACCAAAATCTCATCATCTAATAACTCTGGCATTGGAATTTCTGTTACTTTTGCATTTCCTTTTTCTGCTAAATATGCGAATTTTATTTTATTGGGAATCATCTTTCCACCTCGATTTTTATTTTTATAGTCCAAACGACATAAAGTAAGCAACTACAACTGCTAATGGACCGGTAATCACGCGAGAAAATAAGATGGCAGGAACGCCAGAAGAAATCGTATCAGGATTTGCTTCTCCTAAAGTCATACCAACTGGAGCGAAATCACAGCCAACTTGAGAGTTGATAGCAAATAGAGCGGGTAAAGCATAATGCGCCGGTATGGTACCGTTTGCAATTTCTGTCCCGATCAGCAAGCCGATCACAGATGCAATAACTGCCCCTGGAGCGAGTAGTGGTGAAAGAAAAGGCAAACTCGTGATCAGACCTAAAACAACTAAACCAATCAAACTTCCAGCTAATGGTGATAAGACTCGAGCAATCAGATTTCCGATGCCAGTGTAATTGATGATCCCGATCAAGGTAGCGACAAAAGCCATGAAAGGAATAATATTCGTCATCACTGTATCGATCGTTTCACGCCCTGCTTGGTACATGATATTGATAAATGTCCCAGCCCCACGCCCGATCATATCGATAAATCCGAGGAATCCTTTTCTTTTCGTTGAATCTGTCGAAGCTTCCGCAGTAGGCGCTTCCGTTTCATCGACTGCCTTTTCCTCTT
This sequence comes from Enterococcus sp. DIV1298c, assembly GCF_017316315.1. Lineage (NCBI taxonomy): Bacteria > Bacillati > Bacillota > Bacilli > Lactobacillales > Enterococcaceae > Enterococcus > Enterococcus sp. DIV1298c. The sequence continues at coordinate 1,460 of NZ_JAFLWG010000092.1, forward strand.
GTAAGCCTTCAGTTAAAGTAGTTGGTGCAGTTTGGATCGCTTCATCCGGCAACTCACCATCGACTAGCTGTAAATCATTCACCGTAGTCCCTGATACAAAGATATCTTCAGTCATAAATTTAGCTAGCGGACCCGAAGGCGCTTGCAATTTAACGTTGATTGTTGGGATACCCATGCGAGGATATGTGCCACATCGAGCGGTTCCTCCACAATCAATGACAGCGGCAAGTGTTTCTTCTTTTTC
>NZ_JAFLWG010000093.1:0-3453 GCF_017316315.1 Enterococcus sp. DIV1298c
ATATAAAATATTTTTTTAAATACTATAAACATTTAAAAAAATTGGGAAATGATATTTTGGCAAATTCATCCAGAGTTATTTTTTTATCAGAGTCTTATAAAGAAAAAATGATAGAAAATTATGTATATAAAAAAAATAAGCAGTCGATTTTAGAAAAATCTGTTGTTGTACCGAATGGGATTGATCCATATTTCTTAACCAACATTGAGGAGAAAACAGTTAAAGAAAGAGATAATAAGATAAAACTACTTACAGTGGGAAGAATAGAAAGAAATAAGAATCAGCTAATGGTTTGCAAAGCATTAGATGAATTGAAAAGTTCGGGGATAGAGCTCAGCTACCAGTTAGTTGGAGCAGTTTCAGATAAAAAATATATGGAAAAGATAAAAAAATATTCTTTTGTAGATTACCTAGGAACAAAAAATAAAGAAAACTTGATCAGTGTATACTCAAATGCAGATATATTTATTTTAGCCTCAAAATCGGAAACTTTTGGTCTTTCGTACGTTGAAGCTATTAGTCAAAATACTCCGGTGATTTACTCTAAAAATGAAGGATTTGATAAACAATTTGATGAAGGAGTAGTTGGCTACTCTGTAAATTCAAATTCTAAAGAGGAAATAAAACAAATAGTCACAAAAATGATAGTGGATTTAGATAATTTTCAACAAGTATCAGAATACAGTAAAGAATTTGACTGGGATAAAATTTCGAAGAAAATATCTAATATCTATAATGGAATTGAATGTGAGGCATAGATGAAAAAGAAAATAATTTTTGATTTTGCAATTAATATCATATCGAATTTGGTACTAATAGCTATTATTCAGCTGCTTATATTACCAATTCTTTCAAGAGATGTTACGCCAACAGTTTTTGGCGAAATAGTATCTATTTATGGATTTAGTAATGTCATTACAACTTTTTTAGGGAACACATTGAATAATATAAGATTAATTACTTCTGATAAAGAGAAACCAGATTTTTTTTCTTTATCAATAGTAACTAATATTGCAGCGTTTATACTTATCTTGGTTCTTAGTTTAATTTATGGTAGAAATCTCTCGATAATAAATATAATAATATTCTCAATAAGCACGATGTTAACTAACAATCGAATTTATAGCTCTGTATTCTATAGAAAGCAATTAAAATTTATCGGCTTGCTTTATATGAATTTATCTGTAGTTACAGGATATTTATTAGGGCTACTTTTAGTGAATCAACTCGAAGTAGGTTATTGGTCTTTGATTTTCTTATCAGGTGAAATAGCAGGGCATATTTATTTGTTCTTATCGAATAATCAAATAATGTATGAATTTAAAACAGCTGATTTAAAAAAGGTCGATCGTAAAATCACAAAAAAATTCATGAACCTTAGCTTTGCCAACTTAATTGCGAATATCTTGAATTACTTGGATCGTTTTATGATCCTACCTATTTTGGGAGCTGTTAGCATGAGTATTTTTTATGCAGCAAGTTCAATTTCGAAAATCATCGCAATGCTCGTTACTCCAATGACCAATGTTTTACTATCGTATATTGCAAAAGATGATTATAAAATAAAACGGAAAAAACTTTTAATGATTACTATGTATTTGTTTATTGCGTTTGTACCATTGTATTTTATTGTGAACTATGTATCTGTCTTTTTGATTAATATCTTATATCCGAATCTAGCAAATCAATCATTGCCATTAGTCCCGATAATAACAATTGGAATTTTGTTTAATGTGCTTGGAAATATTATCAATACTTTTTTACTTAAATTGTATAAACTGTTTTATCAAAATATCATACAAATAAGTTATGGTTTAATATATATCTTCCTAGCAGTAATTTTAAGTTTAAATTACGGAATAATAGGTTTTTCAGTTGCTTATGTTTTCGCTATGGTTCTCAAGCTATTATTACAAATCTCAATTATCGTATTTAGAGAACAAGAAGCGTAAATTTATTTAATCGTATTAAAAACAAGCTAAACTACGAGTAGAGTGTGGACCCATTCGTAGTTTAACTTGTTTTAATGTCTATTTTATTATTAAATTCAATGATCAACATTTAATTTATCATGATACTTTAATTGTTCATTATTAAAAATTAAATGTGTTACTTTATTATTAGCTTTGTTAATGAATAGTCCAACAAAGAACCAGAAATAAATCGAAATCCAAAGGCTGTAGCTAACCATCAATTGAGAGGTCCAAATAGCGAGAATTATGATAATCAAAGAATCGAATTCAAAAGAATATTTTTTGAATAGTGTAGACAATATCATGAATAAAAGTATTATTATTAAAATAGACCCAATTATTACTCCAAACTGATATGTTAATTCTAAAAGGATATTATGCGAATAGATTCCAAGTAAATTATAATCTGCATTAATACCTCTGATAACTAAAGGCTCTTTCTTTATAGCATCAATTACAGTAGAATATAATACATCTCGCCCAGCTGAATAGTCAATTTCATTCTGTAGCATAAGGGTTAATGTCCTACTTTGTATATTAGCAGAATGAAAAATTTTTTGAATATACAATAAAATATTGTTCAAATTTAAATAAGTTACAAGAATGACTAGGATTTGTATGAGTGATTGTAATAAATGCTTTTTCTGAAAAATATTTTTTGTTAGACGAAATAATAAAAAGGCAAGAATACATACCAAGGCTCCTCGTGAACCGTATGCGAAAATTACAAGGAAAATTGGTAAAGAAAAAAATAAAGAACTAATTTTTTTAGTAAAGAAAAAGTCATTAAGTAAGAAAATAAAATAGAAAATAGTAGAGTAAGAAAAACCCATGCTATATTCAGCAGTAAATTCAAGCACTCCAGACAAGGATAAAACGATTAATAAAGTTGCTACAAATAATGAAGATTTATAGAAATAAGAATATAGTTGTCTAAAATCATCAATAGCAGTGACAAATAAAAGAACAGGTAAGCAACTATATGAGAAGACAGTAACAGTTGTTAAAAATTGTTGTAAATTATCCTGAAAGAGAAAGTTGATAGCTACAGTTGCGATAAATCCATATAAGATATATAAAATTTTTGTATTGATGCGTTTAATAAAAGAAGGTAATGCCCATACATATGAAATAAACAATAAGATTTTAGGCATTTGTTGAACAATATCATGTTCGAAAATCGGAAATTTTAAAGCTGGAAGTAAATTTGTCAAAAAAACACATAGAAAACTAAATGATAAAGCGAATATGATTTTCTTCTGTACTAATTTAGTAGTTGTAATGTGATTTAAATCTAATACTGTTGTTGTATTCATTGTTGCCCCCCTAACCTATTATATTCTAGAGTAATTATGAAGATAAATCAATTGAAAGGATATAATATTTATTAATGTGATACAATAAAGTCAAATCGATTGATGATTTGTTTGTTCTATTGAAATATCAAACATATAGTTCTGATAATATTATTAAAATGCCA
>NZ_JAFLWG010000094.1:0-1243 GCF_017316315.1 Enterococcus sp. DIV1298c
TTACATAATAACAAAGCCTATTGATTTTTTATAATAAATTGCTTTTATCTGCGTGTATTTTCTCTTTTCTAAGAAACGTGATTCTACGGACAGTACCAAATGGTATTTATGACTGATCTTTATAAATCGTTATGTCCTCTCTTTTGAAAAATAGTCAAAAACATGAATGTGTTTACGACTGTTCGTCATTATTTCTTTGGATCTGAATGCTGGTTGATTATTAGATTAATCATTATCCCTTTCTAAGTAGTTGAAACAATTCTTTGGCTGGACTTTAGGAAAAGGAAAAATAAGTTTATCTAGTAAATTTTTGTTTCTAAAGGACTGGGCTAAAGCTTTACAAAAGAATTAAAAGAAGTCACAATAGAACTAAAGTATTAATTAGGAAGTAGGAATATCCATGCGTATAAATAAAATCGACTATCATTTTTCTAAACTCAGATATCAACCTGATTTTGAACACTTTACTGATGAAGAATTTGAAGAACTCAAAGAGCAGACTGTCCTACGTTCATATAAGAAAGGACAAGTACTCTTTGATGAAGGAGATGAACGTCAGCGATTCTATGTACTATCAGAAGGCCTGATTCGCTTAGAGCGTTATGACGAAAGCGCCACTTATTACTACTATGATTATGTCACCGCAAATAATCTTTTTCCAATGTCCGGTATTTTTGAAGAAGGAACCTATACGTATACAGCACAAGCCATGACCGATATCGAAACATTTTACTTCCCTGTCGCTTGTTATGAAAAAATCGTCAGAAACAATCCTAGCCAATTGATCTATATGATCCAAAAATTAGCTAAAGTCGTCCAGATGCATGAACTACGCATCCAAATCGGCTTGACTTCCAGTGCCTTTGACCGAGTAAAGCAAAACCTATTTGTTTTAAAAGAAGAATTAGGAATCCCTACAGAAGATGGCCACGTATCAATCCCTTACCCTATCACGCTGAAAGAACTTGCTGTGAATAGCGGCACCACACGTGAGACTGCCGGACAAGTCATCAAGCAGCTGAAAGATTCAGGGTTGCTGGATTACGATAAGAAACGATTTACGTTTTGTAAGGAGGCAGTGACGCCGGGGTGGCGGGAGTGAAGTTTTTATATCGATCTTAATACAATAGCTTCTAGAAATTTGCTTAAATCTTGTACACAATCAAAATTACTTTTATTAAATGTGTATTAACAAACAGCTAGATTTGAAAATAGGCAAGACATATTTTCAAATCTAGCTGTT
>NZ_JAFLWG010000095.1:0-1674 GCF_017316315.1 Enterococcus sp. DIV1298c
ATGATAAAAACATTGATTAAATTTTAAATAACGAATACACTAATAGTAATAACTAAATTCTTATTTAAAAAAAATGTAATTATTTTTTCTCCTATCATTGTCTAAAAAGAAAGGCTGCCAGTATGAATAATTTACCTATGACATTACAATTAGATAATCAATTCAAACGACAGTATAACTTGTTACAGTTTATACGTACGCATCAGAATAAAAATTTAACGCTTAGTGATCTATCTCAGGAATTAGGTACATCAAAGCCAACTTTACGAAAAGATATCGACATTATCAATAGTTCTTTGCCTACGAACGATTTTCAATTAACCTACAATGACCAAGGTTTCTTACAAATCACTCAACAAGAAATCTCTGTCGATTCAGTGATCACTCGGTTAGCAAAAGACACGACGATTTATCGTATGATGGATTTATTGCTCCATGATAAAGCCTACACTACAGAAGAATTATCCGAACACTTAATGATTTCTCGCAGCTCGATTTTTAACATTATACGCCATATGAATGAAGTGCTAAAAGAATACCGCGTATCGATCGCAACAGGTCCACTAACCTTTATTGGTAAAGAAGAAGATATTCGCTTTTTACTCTTTTCATTTTATTCTAGTTTTGGCGATAGTCAGATCATTGATTCTGATAGTAATCACCATGCACAAACGATTATTGAACATGGTCGAAAAAGTGGGATCACTTTTCTTCATTTTAGTCATTTTCGTTTCACTCTTTGGTTATCCATCGCTAAAGTAAGAGGGCAAGCTAAAAAATTTTGCCATTTGAAGGAAAGTACAGCCGAATTAGTTAAAAAGAATCGGGGATATCAAGTTATCGAACCATTGATTGCCTTATATTATTCCTCACTATTCAAGCTAGCAATCCCTGAATCAGAATCTTTATGGCTCTATCTCGCCTTTTTACATTGTGTCTCTTACTCAAAATGGCAAGGCTTAGACGAAGAGCGAGTATATGCTTTTCGCCGAGAAGAAAGTGCGCCAGTCGTTGCAGCAGTTCACCGTTTTTTATTACAGGTTTTCCCTAAGCAGATGCTAGATGACGGCTCTTTAGAAAAAATGGAGGCCTTTTTGATCAATACAAGATTACTTTCAAATATGAGTACGTCTTATGAAATGACTTCCGTTACTTTGATTGATTTAATGAAAGAAAAATATCCGGAGATTTATCAGCTTTGGTTTCGCCAATTAGAGCGTTTAAAAGCAAATCCACTATTTGAGTTCACTCATCTTGATCACTTAGCTGCTAGTTTGACTACGTTTCATGCAACGATTTTACGTATAAAATCACAGCAGCCCCTTAGAGTCATTGTAGCGCTGCAAAGCTGTCCATCGATGGATGACTACATCATTCAAGAAGCAGAATTACTCTTCTTGCGACAAATCTCTGTCAAATTTTTGATTGAGCAACCAGTAACTATAAAAGAGATCAACGATCATCAAGCCAGTCTGATCATCTGCAACTATGATTTGCACTTAAATGAAGATTTACCTTGTCCAATCCACCGCCTACCTAATATCCCTTCAAAAGAGGATTGGACGCTTCTAATGGATAAAATCACTTATTTAAATTCAGCTACTTCTACAGCAAACAATACAGGTTATTTTTAGGCACTTTATTTTTATTTATAGAAGAATACCCAGTGAATTA
>NZ_JAFLWG010000096.1:0-1704 GCF_017316315.1 Enterococcus sp. DIV1298c
ACTATATATTGTCTTTTGAATAGTAAGAATATTTTTATTATTCAGAAATAAAAACAAGGATTGAGGTGATGTTATTAATAATTGAACATTAAATTTCAACTATAGATCGAGGAGAGAATAAATATGCTGCCAGACAAATTAACATTATTATTCATTACAAAAACACAATTTCAACAAATGAAAGTGTTGAAAGAAATAAAAGATGGAGCAGTCTCAATAAAAAAACTGGAAGATGAAATGGATCTAACAAAAAGACAAGTAAGAAAAATCATTCAAAATTTGATGAATGAATATGAAGAAAGTGGTTTTTCTAAGAAATATCAGACATCCTTGATTTTAGATAAAGATAAATTGTTATGTATTCCTCAACTAACAGATACGGAATATCTAGAACTGATCAATATTTTCCAAGAAAGATATTTTGCAGAGTCCAACCTATATCAAACATTATTATATGTATTGGAAAAAAGAAAATTCAGTGTTTCAGATATCGCAAAATATTTAATCTATAGTGAGTCTCATGTATATAAACTTTTAGGAAAGTTGAAAGAATTGTTCCGATTATTAAAAATCGATTTAAGGTTGACGAAAATCAACGAAACGTTGATTGAGTTGACAGGTAGTGAATCTACTATACGCATGTTGCATTATTTAGGTATTGCTGTCATTTCAAAAGGTAACTATTGGTTATTCAAAACGATCACGCAAGAAGAAGTAAACGATTTACGATTGTCAATCAACTTTGACCATTACGAAAACCTATCTCCATTAGGGAAAAAGCGTATCAACTATCTATTAGCAGTTGGTCTTATATCATTGAAAAATGGTTACCAAATCGATGATCTACCTCTAGAACTCGTGGAATTAGGGGTAACAATCTATAATGAGGAGATAGATGCTTGTTTAGATCAGCTAACTGTCAAAAAAGTGATGGATGCAGCGAACTCACGAAATGAATGTATTCACTTTGCATTTCTATCCAACTATTTTGCACAAGATTTGCATACGAAAGAAGAAAAAGAAAAACTTGGAAGAAAGTTGGCAGAGCTAAAGAAGAATTCGATTGTTAGCAGTTGCAAAAAACTACTCATGTGTATGATTGAGTACTTTCATATACCAGAAACTATTTTTTATCGATTGCTTTATTATTTAACCAATAAATTAGTTACCATCCATCACCTGGAATTATATAAATTTATGCCTATATATCATGATGCGCTACCCAAAAATAATTATGGAACCTACATTGAGCGTTGCATCGATAAAAGTTTGAAATCTTACCAAAATCAACATTCTTTTAATCATATTAAAAATAGTTTCGTACAAGTCGTCCTAGGAAGCTTAGCCTCTAACAGTCTTAAATCCGAACATAAAGTGTATGTAGAATTTTTCAACCTTCCAGAATCTAAAAATATAGTCGAAAACATCATTACCCACTATTACAATAGTAAAAGGATAAAAATTGTTGAGTCTTATCATCACGCTGATATTGTTATTTCTGATACACATGGATATGAAGACAAAGAATTATTTTATTTTAAACATATACTAGACAAAGAGTCGTGGACAAGATTGGGATCTTATTTTAATAAAATCATCGTAAATACGTATAAATTTTGAACAACTCCTATGATTGTTTTATCGTCTCTTGGTTTAATTGAACATCAAATGAATAATAGTTATATATTTCACAATATAAAATAC
>NZ_JAFLWG010000097.1:0-1007 GCF_017316315.1 Enterococcus sp. DIV1298c
TTAGTGCCGTCTTGGAAGGCTGCCAACATGTGGCTGTTCATTCCTTTTGCATCAGCTTCCGCTTGAGCTGTATCAGGATTAGCGTTTACTTTCAGCGCATTGTTTTTTCCTTTTCCTGCGACTAATACCTCCATCCCCATACTCTTAGCAAATTCGTACATCTGAACGGTTGCTGCAGGCTCATCCCCATCTGATCCTGTGTAGATCAATCCAGCCGCATCATAAAGCTGTTTCATCAATGGCCCGACTGTAATGTCGATTTCCACGTTCAATAAAACTAAGTGTTTTTTCGCAATCAATGTTGCTAAAGCAATTTTGGCTCCAGCCTCCGGTACGCCAGTGGCATCAACAATAATTTCTACATTATCGGAATTGACGATTTCTTTGAAATCTGTACTGGTCAGAATATTGATTTTCTGCTCTGCACTCGCATTGTATGCATCTGCTGCTCGTTTTGCCGCGTCCAGATTGATATCACTGATTCCGCCAACGATCATACCAGGAATCGTTGAGATTTGTGAGACCATTCCAAACCCCATTTGTCCTGCACCAATGACGCCCACTTTGATTGGCGCACCATCTTTTTCTCTTTGTAAAAGCTTTCCATATAACGTCATTATTGTTCCTCCAAAATAGTTTATTTTCTTTCACTTGCAATGAACTCGATTGCTTGTGTGAGTGCTTCTCCATATTTTCCGTTCAGAAGGTGTTCAGGGATGTCCGTAATTGCTTGCCCATTTACTTCTTCAAATGGTTTGAACTTTGCAAAGATCGTTAAGCCAGACATCACTTGACACTCTTTTATCACACCATCAAGGCTGGTGACCATCAACACAATGTTTCTTTTTTTGAATATACTTTGCGTCATACCAATACCGAAATATCCTTCTGAATTGTTTTGAATGATCTGATTGACTGTCTTTTTGTAGTAATTAGAATGTCTGATCGAAGTCATAACATTCAAACCAAGTAGTATAACGACGAGCAGCACTAAACGAATTTCCCCC
>NZ_JAFLWG010000098.1:0-1893 GCF_017316315.1 Enterococcus sp. DIV1298c
ATCATTCTATATACATTTCCATAATTCCAAATCATAATTTTCTTCTCACTTTCTCTGAATTTTCTAACTATGTGACTTTGAGCCACATGATAAATTATATCATTTTTTTTATATATTATATATTTGTAGAGAAAAGGGAAAGGAGAATGATATGAGATATAGTATAAATTTAATCTTAGGTCTCATACTTTGGATGGTTGGAAGTTAAATAAGCTTAAAATTTCAGGAGAAGTGTTGGGAGTGATTTGTATAGGTTGATTACGTTGAGATAGTAAAAGTAAAAATTTTAAATTATGTGACCTAAACGATTTTGAAAGGAAGAAAAAAATCATAGAAAGGTGGATAACCCACATGGTAAAGAAAAAAATTAAAACAAAATTATTAACAGGTATGGTATCGATTATAACTTTAGGATCATTTTTTTTGCCAGTTGTAGTAGAAATTGCTAATGCTTCAGAAATTACTACTTCGACATTTCAGAGTACCAATAGTACCCAGGCTACAATTGACGATTACTTTTCCAAAAATCCAGTTAATGTTCCTGGGATGAGTTCAAATGAGGCAACTAAAATTGTTGAAAGCATGGTAACTTTGTCCGAAACAGCAAAAGGTGTAAGTGATAAGGAAAAATCTAATATCACTAATGCGTTTAAAGATGATTTAAGAAATACATTTTCATTACACACAGACGAATTTGCGATGGATTTTACTAATGTATCTGTTTTTCAAGTTTCTGGTGAAACTGGAACAGAAGATTACTATACGATCACTGTTCCAGTAGTTGACAGTAATCTCAATTTCTTTAGTAATGTCACTGCGGTGTACGATATGAATAAACATTTAAAAGGTTATCAAGAAACTCTTATTTCTAAATCAGTAAAAGATACCTTTGAAATCAATTCGTATTCTAATGGAACTCAAACGAATCATCAAATTCTTGAAGAAAAGTTTGTTCCCAATGAAGAGTTACAGCAACAACTTCAAGATGTACAAAAAGAAGCAAGTCAATTACAGCAAACAAGAGGTTTAGCAGAGAAAGTTGCTTGTCTAGTAATCGTTTTAAATATTAGTCGCACAATCGCAAATATTCTTGCTCCCGTCTGTGCAGCTGCTTGTTTATCAGTAGTTCCAGTATGCGTTGCTTGTGTAACAGGTTTTGTTGCTTTAGGTGGCGCATCAATTACAGGCGTTATCGGCTGTTTTAAATTATAAAAAAATTTATTTTTAATCGAGGGCTTATAAAATGAAAGGTATTGTAAACAAGAAATTTACTATCTACTCAATCATGAGCATCCTTTTAATAATCATTGGGTTCTTCTTTTATTCAAAGCTATTAGAACCCAAAAATGAACTAACTCTAATTAGTAATTCTCAATTGCAGGTAATGGTAGACGAGAAGGAGGATGCGATTATCTATTTTGGTAGACCTACTTGTCCTCAGTGTCAGGAATTTGAACCTTTATTAAGAGAAACACTAGCAAAAAATAAAACCTCTATTTATTATTACAATACTGATGAAGCGCGAAAAGACAACTCAGATAAACTAAGTAATTTTTCATCTAAGTTAGACGTGGATACAGTCCCAACAGTCATTAAACTTTCAAAAGGAAAGACCATAGATAAAATAGTAGGTGTAAAGACTATAGATGCTATATATGAATTTATTATAAAGTAAGTAGGTGGACATTTGGCACACGATAAAAATTGGACTAAAAATGAAATGTTTTTAGCACTATTAAAACTATCAATTATTATAAATATTGTCGGAAATTTAGTTACTAATATAAAAGATAGTGGCGGATTACTTTATATTAATCTATTATTCGGTGTCTGCTTTCTACATATTCTTAGATATTACAATTTGAAAGTTATAGAAAAGTATTTTTATATAAC
>NZ_JAFLWG010000099.1:0-1433 GCF_017316315.1 Enterococcus sp. DIV1298c
TTTTTTTCCTCTGCTTTTTTCTGTTCAGCAGCTTCTTCTTTTTCATCGCTCGATTGCGAAGTTGTTTCAGTTGTAGCAGTGTCCGCTTTTGACGTCTGTTCGGTTCCAGATCCACAAGCACTGCTGATCAATACAAAACCGAATAAGGCACTCAGTAAAATCAAATGACGCTGCCAATTCTTTTTGCTCTTTTTGTTTGATAGACTAGGTAATAGTACACCAATCATCAAACTCATAAACCCTAACAATAACATCAATAAATCCATTTTTTCCTCCTATTTCTAAACCGATCACTTTCATACAAAGCTCCCCCAAATAAAAGTGAATGGTCGATTTACGGTAACTGACCGTATTCTCTATGTCGGATTCGAACCGACAAACCCAGTTAGAGAGTGACATTTCAATAGAAGAAAGACGAAAAGAAGTAGTGTGCGTAATGTTATAATTATATAAACTAAAGATAACAAACAATAATTATTTTATCATTACAAAAACAAAAATAATAGACAGATTTTCTGGTATCATCCATTTTAATATTTGTTTTATTAATGTAAAAAATGTTATATTTAAATAAGAAAAGTATTGTTTTGATATCATAATCGTTCTAATATAGAAAATATCTCATTTTTAAGTTAACAAGGGTTGTTGCGGTGAGAGAAAGAAGATGGGAGAAATGAAAATGAATATTTTATTTATCAATGCAAGTCCTAATAAAAACGGCATGACTGCTAAATGGGGAGAAAAAATCTTAGCTGATATCAATTATTCGGTCTTGCATTTAGCTGATTACCGAATCAACCAATTAGGACAAGTAACAGGAATAGACGAATTTCAATTAGTGATGGATGTAGTAGCGAAAGCGGATGTCTTGATCATTGGGACACCAATTTATTGGTGGGATGTGACGGGTTTATTAAAAACATTTATCGATCGTTGGACGGATTTGTTTCAAACTGGCTTGGATACCGCAGAAGCACCGTTATATCAGAAACCTATTTTTTGGTTTGTACAAGGGGCTGCTCCAGAAGAAGCCATTGATGGAATCAAACAAATGTTAATGAATATCAGTGAGCGATTCCTAATGAAAAATCAGGGAATCATCTATCAGAAAAAAGACATTCCTTTGTTCAATGAAAAAATCAAAAAGTTACATTAGATTGGTAGATGTAAATGTTGCGAGGGTTTATAGTTGTGTTTTCTGAATCACCATGCTATAGTAAGTAAGTAATCTATTTTGAAACGTAATTTGAGCTATAACTTAATCATTATAAGACTCCTTTTGCCTATCAAATATTTATTGCACTATAAACGTACGTTGATACGTATCAGGAGGAAATATATATGAATAACGGTACAGTAAAATGGTTTAACGCAGACAAAGGTTTTGGATTTATCACTGGTGAAGATGGAAATGACGTATTCGCTCATTTTTC